>DMCG01000220.1:0-1360 GCA_003445855.1 Spartobacteria bacterium
TGGCTGCTTCGACTGCTCGGCCGCAAGAACAGCCAGGGCGTTCCAACCTACGCGATCATTTTGCAGTTGCTCATCGTCAATTTGCTCTTGTTCAAAAGAAGTTTTGAATTCGTCCTCATTTACATTCAGTTCAGTTTGCTGCTCTGCTCGTTACTCACTGTTCTGGGCGTAATCGTCTTGCGCGCAACCCATCCCGAAATTGCGCGGCCCTATCGTGTTTGGGCCTATCCGCTGCCGCCACTCATTTTTGCCACGATCACGATGTGGATGATGATTTATCTCTTGCGCTCGAACCCGACTGAATCATTCTCCGCGCTCGCGACAATGTTCGTCGGCTTTGCTCTGTATTTTTTCGCCGGAAAACGCTTTCGGCAATTGACATGAGAAACGCGCCTTTCGTTTAAATGACCGCGAAAATCACATTGTCGATCTTTGCATTGTCGATCTTGAACGCGGTATGCAGCGCTCAGGTGCAACAAAATCCGTTGCCGAGCAATTCCCCGCCGCCGCCTGACGACACCGCGCGTTTCCTCGCCGGAATGCCGCTCGCAAAAAACTCACCGCTCGCGGTGCTGGCGAGCGATCCCGCGTGGCAGGAACACTCCGCGTTTTTCGAGAAAGCGTTTGCCAAACTCAACCTGCGACAGCTCAAAAAACTGCACGCCTGGGAGCAAAATTATCTCCCGGAAGCAACCCAGCCGATGCCGGTCGCATTCTACATGTTTAGCGGACCCGATTTTCTTTACGTCGATCAATTTTTTCCAAAAGCGCCCGTTTATGTGCTATGCGGCAAGGAATCGATGGGGCCGCCGCCCGACCCGCTGCGCATCACGAACCTTTCGGGTGCTTTGCATAATCTTGAAGAGGCAATGAACTCCTCCCTGCGCTTCAGCTTCTTCATCACCAAAGACATGAAAGTCGATTTACAATCGCAGGAACTCAATGGCACGCTCCCGATCCTTTACGTTTTCCTCGCGCGCGCCGACAAGTCGATCACGGATGTGACGTTCATCTCGTTGAATCGAAACGGCACATTCCAAGAGAGCCGACTGGGGCAGGGCGGCACGCCCGGCGTGCGCATCGATTACATTGACAATCGCTCGGGAGACGCGCAGACGCTGTTTTATTTCACAACCGATATTTCCGACGGCGGAATCCAGTCCAATCCCGGTTTCCTGAAATTCTGCGAGCATTTTGGCGTTGGCTCGAGCCTTCTCAAATCTTCGTCCTACCTTATGTTCGAGGAGGGCTTCGCCACGGTCCGCAATTTCATTCTCGATCACAGCAATACGATCGTGCAGGACGATGCCGGGATCCCGCTGATCTACTTTAACCGCGACAAATGGAACATTCGGCTCTT
>DMCG01000220.1:1775-9510 GCA_003445855.1 Spartobacteria bacterium
AAGGAAAGCAATTTGATCGTCGCGCAGCGCAATTGAATGTCTGCGCGGATCTCTTTGCCGGTCTTTGGCGTAGCCCTTGTCATGTCGAGCGAAAGTCTTGCCCTGAGCGAAGTCGAATGGGTCGAGACATCTCTTATTATTTGCTGACTGCAAGCCTGCCACAGAGCAACAGTGAGAGATTCCTCGACCTCCGCTCGGAATGACAAAACAAGAACAGCGTTCGCACACCCACAGATTGTGCAGCTGGCTGTAGGGCAACCGTTCCGGTTGCCATTCTTTTAAATCGGCAGGCGGCGCGCCTGCCCTACAATATTTCAGGAGCGCTTATTCCTGAAATCGCCGGAACCAGGAATAAGGAAACGCGTCGCCCGGGCAATCGGTCGGCCAGCGCGGCGGATTCATTTCGCGATGCGGTTTCACGATCGCGTAGTGATTGTCGATCTTGCCGCAGCGCTGCCGCAAGTAGCGGATTAGTTCCTCGCAGCATTCGAGCTGCGCGCGCGTCGGTTGGTCGCGATTGAAATCGCCGACCAGACAAATGCCGAGCGCGATGTTATTCAAGTAATCGCTGTGCACATGCCCGCCGTTGATCTGCCGGCGCCAGCGATCGCCCACTTCAATCTCGCCGTTGCCCGTGGATGTCCCGTTGCCGATGACGAAGTGATATGCGAGTCCGTTGGGCATGCGGCGAACATTTCGGTGGTAGTAATCGAAGACGCGCGCGTTGCCCTGCCGCGTGCCGCTGTTGTGCACGACGATAAATTGCCAGCGACGCCGCTGCACCGGCGCGCGACGGATTTCTTCAATGATTGAGCGCGTAAGGTAGCGATAACTTTCGCCCGACGTCGTCCGCGACAATGGCCAGAAAAGGAATCTTCGCCGCGGTGGCGGTGACGGAGGCGGCTCAAGAGCCTGGTCGCCCTCGAAACCGGACTTCTCGATCGTGACTTGCGGCGCTTCTTGCGCGGGAACTGGAATGGCGCGGGCGATGTTTGACTGCGCAGTGGCGCTCGGTGTGGGAGCAGCCGACAGGCGCGGCGCCGGAGCTCCCTTCCCACTTTCGTCCGACTGTTTCGGCGATTTCTTGGGCGAGGCGGAAGGCGTCGGCGAACGCTTCGGATGCTTTTTCTTTGTCGGGGAAGATTCGCTCGTCTTACGCGACTTCCGGGCTTTCGCGCTAGGGCTCTTTTTCGGCTCAGGTGTGGGCGATTCCTCGTCTTCGGCATGCTTCGCTTTGTGCGGCGCCGGCGTTTCGCTCGGAGAAGGCTTCGCCGTCGCTTTCTTTTTGTGTTTCGCCGTGTTCGGTTTCGCGGTCGGGCTCGGTGATTCGTCGGGAGATGTCGATGCAGCGGCGCGTGCTTTTAGAAATTGCGCGCGCTTCTCTTTCTCCTCATCGGTGAGTTGTGCATGGACGAGTGTGCCGATGATCCCGCTGAGCGCGAGTAAAGTCGCAAGCCAAAGGCGAAAACGCAACACTGCAGCGAAGCGTAACAGAGCGGGCGGTGCGATCAAGCGGCCTGCGCCGCAGTGGCAGGCGTTGGTGTCGCCGCTTCGCCTTCGCATTCGCGTTCGCGGCGAAGGATCGCGTTCAATTTGCCGCCAAGAAGCAGGAGCAAACAAGTGAGATACATCCAGGTGAGCAACACGATGATCGATGCAAGCGCGAGATAAGTCGGATTATAACGATCGTACTTTGTGACGTAGAACTGAAAGAGCTTTGTCACTGTGATCCAGCCGACCGAGAAAAATATCGCACCAGGTAGCGCTTGCCGAATCGTGAGATAATTTTCCGGCGTCAGAAGATAAAGCGCGAGCGCGAGAAGGATCAGGGCCAATGCGGTCAAAGGCAGATTCAACGCCGCCACCCATTCCTGTAATGGGATGGTGAGCTGAAAATTGACTTCGGCAATGCCGGCGAGTGTTTCGCCGAAGACCATCGCGTTGAAACAAAACAGAATCGTGATGCCAAACCAGAAGAGCAGCAGGAACGAGATGATGTATTTAGACCACCAATGGCGATCTTCGCGCACCCCGTGGGTCTGGCTCAATGCCCGCGAAATCGTTGCGATGAAAACCGTGCCGAAATAAATCCCGACGATGATCCCGACATTGGCGAGCATGCCGCTGGAGCCAGTCACCACCACGCTGGCAACCGCAGCATCGAGGATGTCCTGCACTTTGGGGTCGGGCGGCATGAAGCTTTTCAGGACGACAAACATGCGATGCAGTTTTGCCGGATCGGTGCCGAACAGACCGAGCAGATGCCACAGGAAAAGCAAGCCGGGCGCGAGAGCGACAAGCAATAGATAAGCCATCTGCGCGGCCAGACCGGTCGTGTTATCCATCGCCGTTTCCCAAACCAGGCGGCCTAAAACTCGCCAGACAAATCTGAGATATTTCATCTCCGCCCAGAGTTTACTTTGCCGGATGCAAATATCCATTAAACTTGCGTCCGTTTTGCGTCAGCCGCCTTTGCCTAACGAGTCGTGAAAAAAATCCTGATCCTCAGCGCCGGTTTTGGAGAGGGTCACAACAGTGCCGCGCGTGGAATCCGCGACGGTCTCGCCCGTGTCGCGCCCGATGCCGAGATCGAACTGCACGATCTCTTCGCAGAGACCTACGGGGCGGTGAATGAATTCATTCGCAAGTCTTATTTAGGGCTGATTAACCGCTGGCCGCGCTCTTGGGGCTACGTTTACCGATGGCTGGATCGAAAAAATAACTTCGACGAAGATTTCGCTCGTTTTTCGCGGCTTAAAAAACATCTCGCAAGTTGGCTTGAACGTTTTCAGCCCGACGTAGTGGTTTCGACTTTTCCACCGTATCCATATCTGCTGCAGCAGATCTCGGGGCCGAATCGATCTTGCAAGAGCGTTGTTGTTGTCACCGATTCCATCACGGTCAACGCCATCTGGTATCGCTGCGAGGCCGATTATTTTCTTCTTCCCAACGAACAAAGCGCGGCGGTGGTCCGTGCCGGCGGCATCGCGCCGGATAAAATCAAAACATTTGGATTTCCGGTAAGCCCGAAATTTGCGGATCTCGCACAAGATCGACAACGGAGCCGGCAGGAGCCGAGCGACGTGGACGGGCGGCCCGAGAGGGTGACGAGCCGGGAGGCGAGTCATCAAGCGCCTGCGCATGACTCCGGGCGACGCGTTCTTTATGTGATTAACGCGGCCACGCGGCACGCGCCGCAATTGGTCGACAAACTTCTCGATCTCGACATCGACCTAACCGTCACGATCGGACATGATGATCGAGTCCGGCGCGCAGTCGAACCCGTGATTCACAATCGCAAGATCGACATCTTAGGTTGGACCGATCAACTTCCGCGCCTGCTTTGTCAGAGCCACCTGCTCATCGGCAAAGCCGGCGGCGCCACCGTTCAGGAGACCATCGCAGCCGGTTGCCCCATGATTATTAATCACATTGTGTCCGGCCAGGAGGAGGGTAACGCACAATTGATTGTCGAAACAAATTCGGGCGCAATCGCCCGCTCGCCCACAGAAGTGATCGCGCAAGTTGAGCGCGCATTTGCGAACGACGCCAGGCAGTGGCGCGAATGGCGGACGAATATCAGCCGCTTGAGCCGGCCGAGCGCCTCGCTCGAGATCGCCGAGTTCTTGTTGTCTCTTTAGAACACCTGCCAGATGAAGTTGGACTCTTCGGTCGGATCCATCCCATACGTGAATCACGTATGATATCGGTTCGGCGAGCGCGAAAAAATTTGCTCGCCACCGGCGAATGTTTGGAGGACTTCGAGTCTTTGAGAGAGGACCGCAAAATCCGCGTCTGTTCCCACCGCGAGACGTCCTTTCGTTTCCAGACCGATCTCGCGAGCGGGATTCTCCGTGGCCATCGCGATCGCTTCATGCAGCGGTAGATCGACACCTCGGACGAGAGTGCGAACAAGATCGATCATGCGCGACGCGCTGCCGGCCAGCGCCGAACCATCGGCGAGAACGCAAACACCCTCCTTCACAATGCAATCGCGACCGTAAAGCGAGACCTGCGATCCTTCCGGTAAACCAGCGCCCGCGATTGCGTCGGTCACCAGGCAAATTCCCGCCGCGCCTTTTGCGCGATACAACATTTTCATCAACGTCGCGGAAACATGATGACCATCCGCGATTAGTTCGCAATTAATCTGCGGCTCGCTCAAGGCGAATTCGAGCAAGCCCGCTTTACGATAAATTCCGTCATGGCGCGCGCTCGACATGCAATTGAATGTGTGCGTCACACTTCGCATTCCGTGCGCGAAGGCCGCACGCGCGTCCTCGTCCCACGCATCGCTGTGACCCCCGCTCACGCTGATTTTTCGCTCGTGAAATTGAGCGATCGCCTTAATCGCGCCCGGAAGCTCCGGCGCTAGCGTGACGCGTTTGATGACGTCCGCGTATTCGAGCAATTGCGCGATCGAGTCCGGAGTTGGTTCAC
This sequence comes from Spartobacteria bacterium, assembly GCA_003445855.1. Lineage (GTDB taxonomy): Bacteria > Verrucomicrobiota > Verrucomicrobiia > Chthoniobacterales > UBA10450 > UBA10450. Next base: position 6,216 of record DMCG01000220.1, read on the forward strand.
AAATAAATTTCTCCCGTTGCGCGCCGCGTTTGTTTTTTGAAATGAACGGGCCTTCCACGTGAACGCCGGCGATCTGTTTGATCGAAGATCGACAATTACGAACCGCGTTCAGTACATCGACAATCGCGGCGATCGGCGCCGTCGCAGTTGTCAGCAAAAGTGAAGTCGTGCCACCGCCGGCGTGGAAATCACAGATGACGCGAAAAGCTTCCACGGAAGCCTCCATCGCGTCGCGACCGACCGCCCCGTGCACATGAAGATCGACAAACCCGGGCGCGAGATAATTGCCGCCAAGATCGACAACGTTCTTCTCGCGCCGATCGGTTCGCTCACGAAGATCGACAATTTTTCCGTCCTCCACCACGACGTCGATCCCGTCGCGGATTCCGGCTGGGAAAATGCAGCGCGAATTTGTGAAGATCATTCGATTCGGAACACAATTGCGTTTGCGACCGGCAAAGTCCATTCTGTCTGTGGGCAATGAACTTCGATTACGACGTCGTGATCATCGGCGGGGCATTTTCCGGCGCGGCGACTGCGCTCATGTTGAAACGGAAACACCCGTCCGCACGGGTGCTCATTATTGAGAAAACGGCCGAATTCGACCGCAAGGTGGGCGAATCAACCACCGAAGTGAGCAGTTGTTACATGACGCGCGTTCTGGGCCTTACGAACCACCTTGGCCACCATCAACTTGGAAAACAGGGGCTGCGGTTTTGGTTCTGCAAGGCGACGGACCAGCGCTTCGATGACTGTGTGGAGATCGGGACACGTTATCAATCGCGACTGCAAACATTCCAGGTGGATCGAGCGAAACTGGATTCGCATCTGCTTGAGCGCGCGGTGGAATCCGGCTGCGATCTTTGGCGTCCAGCAAAGGTGACCAAGTGCGACCTGAACGGCGCAAACGGACAAACGGTGAATGTAATTGTCGATGTTGAGGAGCGCACGGTGCGCTGCCGCTGGATTGTCGATGCAACGGGACGAGCAGCCATGCTCGCGCGTAAGCTCGGCCATTTTCGCCAGAACGTGGAGCACCCGATCAACGCGGTGTGGGCGAGATTTACCGGCGTGAAGGATTGGGATAGTTACGATTGGCGCGAACGTTTTCCCGATTACGCGGCGGCGTGTCGGACCGCGCGCTCATGGGCGACGAACCATCTCATGGGACATGGCTGGTGGTGCTGGATCATTCCACTGCGCGGCGGCGATGTCAGTGCTGGAATCGTTTACGACAGCCGCATCTTCAAACTTGCCGAAGGGTCGAGCTTGGGCGAACGCCTGCACGCGCACATTCTCAGCAATCCAATTGGCCGCGAAATCTTCGGGGGCGCGCAGATCATCGAGGGCGATGTGCATGCCTTGTCGATGTTGCCGTATCATAGCGAAAAAGTTTGCGACGACGGCTGGGCGGCAGTGGGTGACGCGGCCGGTTTTCTCGATCCACTTTACAGCCCCGGTCTCGACTTGTGCTCGTACACAAGTTATTACGTGGCCGATCTTCTCGCCTGCCACCTGAGAGGCGAGGATGTGGCGCCGCGCCTCCGCCATTATAACGAGCACTATCCGGTGATGTATCGCTCCTGGTTCGAAGCGTTGTACAAAGACAAATACTATTATATGGGCGACGCCGAGTTGATGTCGGCCGCGCTGCTCCTCGACGTTGGCGTTTATTACATCGGTCTGGTCATTCCCGCCTACAAAAATCCGGAACGCGCGCTGCTCGATTTTCCCTTTCAAGGTCGAGTCGGGCAAATAGCCGCGGCAACGGTCAAATTTTATCACAGCCGGCTGGCGGCGCTGGGCAAACGGCGATGGGCAACCGGTTATCACGGAAAAAACAATGCCGGATGGAGAGAGCTTTACACTGGATTTTCGCCGGATTTTAGCCTTCGAAAGTTAATGCGCAAAGGGCTTTTCCGCTGGTGGCGGGCGGAAGCAACCAATCTTTGGTTGATGTTGCGTGCCGGCGCACGCGGTGCTGCCGTGCGGGATTCGGCCGCGCCTGCCGCGTGCGAAATTTAACCGATTTCATTACATCGGGGTGATGCCGTTTGCGACCGGAGCGCTATGAACGAGTCACACCGCCGGATGCAGCGCTTCGCCGTCCAGGGAGTGATTTGGAGACGGTACGTCGACTGGACGATTCTCAACGTCCCGTTTTATTTCCATCCCTTGTTGATTTTTTTTTCCACGCTTTTCTTTTTCTTTTTCGCCGCGGCGGCACGAAAAGCAGTTTGGCGTCACTGCGCGATCATCCTCCCTGGTTCGTCGCGGCTCGCAAATTATCTGCGCACATTTCAAACCTTCTACAACTTCGCCTGGACGCTGACCGACGCGGCCATACACCGACTGCTGAGGTCGCCGTTCAGTTACGAATTCGAAGGCGAAAAACTTCTGAACGAATTGGCCTCAAGCAAAGGTGCGATCGTGCTAACAGCCCACATGGGAAACTACGACTTGGGCGCGGCGCTTTTCGCGGAAAAATTTCAACGTGAGATTCGTTTGGTGCGCGCACCGGAGCCCGATCCCCTGGCGGCGCAACATGTCGATCTTTCATTGAAGCACTCCAGCGGGGGCGCGGTCAAAATAGACTACAACACGGCCGGCGCGTCGCTCTCGCTGGATCTTTTGGCGGCACTGCGAAGTGGGCAGACTATTTCCATTCAAGGAGACCGCGTCGTCGGAGACGTCACACGTTTACCGGCCACACTTTTCGGCAAGGCACTTTTTCTGCCAAGCGGGCCCTTCGTTCTTTCGCTTGTGGCAGAAGTTCCGATTTACCCGCTCTTTATCGTTCGACGCGGCTACCGAAAATACAAAATTATCGTGCGCGAGCCGATCATTTGCCTGCGCACCAGTCCGCGACGAGAGGACGACATTGCCGCTGCGATGCAACAGTGGTCAGCCGTTCTGGAAGAAATGATCAATGGATATTGGGGCCAATGGTACGCTTTCACCCCAATTTTCTAAGATATGACTAATACAAAGTCTAAGATATCGGTTGGGTCTTATTTTTCGCTGCCGCGACTTCTTAGCAAAGTCATTGGTCGCGGCTCACATTTTTCGGAAGGCGGCTTTTTTGAAACGTATCTGGGAAGCCTGGTCGTCTTATTGATTCCGTATCTTTTTCTTGTCGATCTTGTAATGAACCATGTCGCCAGATGGATGGCATTGGTCGCGGGCGTCGCGCTCCTCTTCGCCATTTGGATTTTTTGGCTGGTCAGTTTGTATTTGAACTCCGTGATGGTCCAGGTCCTGCACAGGTTGGGCTTTTTCAGGAAAGTGATGAAAC
>DMCG01000106.1:0-4232 GCA_003445855.1 Spartobacteria bacterium
GCCGGATTCCCAATTCGGATCGCCGAGGCGATCGTCTCCGGTCGCTCGATAATTTTGTCATGGAAAATCGGTGCTGCTCCGGCCGCCTGAAAACCAAGCATCGCCGGCAACCTCTTCGATCTTCCAACGCCTTGGTACTCGCGGTACCCGGCCCAATAAGCGGTCAGATTCCCTGCGTTGCCCAGCGGCAGCAAGTGAAGATCGGGCGCGTCGCCGAGTAGATCGACAATCTCAAATGCCGCCGTTTTTTGTCCGGCGATGCGATCGGGATTGATTGAGTTCACAATCGCAAGATTTTCGCGCTGCCCAAGCTTGCGCACGATCCGCAGCGCATCATCAAAGTTGCCATCGATCGCGATAATCTTCGCCCCGTGGACGAAAGCTTGCAGCAATTTGCCGCTGGCAATTTTTCCGGCCGGCAAAATTACCGCGCACTGTATTCCTGCTCGTGCCGCATAAGCCGCCGCCGAGGCCGAAGTGTTGCCTGTCGACGCGCAGATCAACGTGCGCGAACCGCGCTCAATCGCTTTCGAAACCGCCACGGTCATGCCGCGATCCTTGAACGAGCCGGTTGGATTGACGCCTTCATTTTTAACAAACACTTCGCAGCCGCGCCCAACTCGCGCGCTCAACTTTGCGGAATAAACCAGCGGCGTATTTCCTTCGCCTAACGAAATGATCGGCGTCGAATCAGACACCGGCAGAAATTCACGGTATCGTTCGATCACTCCCCTGCTCTGTTCCAACCTGTATTCGGTCGCGTCCATCGACGTCTTCCATTCGAACCAAATCCGCGTGATTGTCGATTCACAAGTGCAGTTGTAAGATCGACATCGTATGCCAGCGCTGAGCAAAGAAGAAAAGTTGCGGCTTCTCACCACGATGTTGGAGAGCCGGCATGCGGATTTGCGCGAGCAAAATTTGAATCGCCAGGGCAAAGGCCACTTCCACGTTTCTGGCATGGGGCACGAAGCGCTCGCTGCCATTTCCATCCCGATGGAGCAGGACGATTACATCGTGCCTTATTATCGCGACCGCGGCCTTGTTCTTGGACGAGGCATGACGACGCGCGAGCTTGCTCTGGAATATTTTGCCAAGCGCAATACTGGAAGCGGCGGCCGGCAGATGCCATCGCACTATAGCCACGCCAACCTGCACATTTGGAGCGTCCCCACGCCCACCGGCTCGGAGCTCCTTCCGGCATGCGGCATCGCGTGGGGTATCAAACTCGACGAAAAGAAAAATCTCGTGGTCACGACCGTCGGTGACGCCGCCACGCGGCAGGGTGATTTCTTCGAAGCTGTTTGTTTCGCAAAGGAAAAAAAATTGCCCGTCCTTTTCGTCGTCGAGGACAACGGTTACGGCATCAGCAGCCCGACGCGAAAAATCAATCCGCTCGCGCTGGAGGTGCTTGAGCCGAGTGAATGGCAGCAAATCGAGGGACACGATGTCCAAAAAGTTCACGACGTCGCCTTCGAAGCGATTAAAAAAATCCGGGCCGGGAAAGGTCCGGCCTTTTTCTGGGTGACCATGGAGCGGTTGTCCAGTCACACTAGCTCCGACGATCAAAAACTCTATCGAAGCGCCGAGGAGCTTGAGGCGCTCGAAAAATGCGACCCGCTCAAGCGCTGGCAGGACAAATTGATCGACGAAGGGATTCTTAGCGCCGAAGAGTTCGCTAAGATCGACAATGAGATTAAGGAACGCGTTCGGCGGGAATATAGCGAAGCAGAGAAAGCAGAGGACCCTTCGCCTGACGACCTTCTCGCTAACGTCACAAAATCGCCGCCGAAGATCGACAACGAAATATTGCCGCCCGGAAAATATCGCATCGGCGACACGGTGAACAAAACTTTGCGCGCGGGACTCGAGGAAGATCCGCGCCGGATTGTTTTCGGCGAGGACATCGAAGATCCGAAGGGCGGCGTCTTTCGCTTAACGCAAAAGCTTTCCACCGAATTTCCAAAACAGGTTTTCAATTCGCCACTCGCCGAATCGACCATCCTCGGCGTCGCCTGCGGTCTCGCATCCTACGGTAAGCGGCCCGTCTTCGAGCTGCAGTTCATCGACTTTATTTACCCCGGCTTCAATCAGCTGGTCACAAACATCTCGACGTTGCGCTGGCGCTCTTTCGGTAATTGGAAATGTCCCGCCGTCATTTACGCGCCGTATGGCGCTTATCTTCCCGGCGGAAGTTTATGGCATAGCCAGGCGAATGAGGGCGTGTTCGCTCATTATCCCGGTTTGTCCGTCGTCATTCCAAGCACCCCCGAAGATGCAGCCGGTCTGCTCTGGACCGCCATGCACCACGAAGATCCGGTCATCTTTTTGATTCCAAAACATATGCTCTGGGCGGAACGCGAATCGAAAGAGCCGATTCGCGCCGTGCCGCTCGGCCAGGCCCGAAAACATCGCGACGGCAGCGATGTTACTTTGGTCGCGTGGGGCAACACAGTCGAGAAATCTCTCGAAGCAATCGCCAGGATCGACAATGGAGCCCGCGGGAGCGAGGCGACATCGACGGGAAAGCCCGCGAGGGTTGACGAGCCGGGAGGCGAGTCAATCAACGAAGCGAGCGTCGAGTTGATCGATCTGCGCTCCATTGTGCCGTGGGACAAAGCGGCGATCGAACAATCCGTTCGCAAAACTGGCCGGCTCGTGGTCGTGCAGGAAGACACGGAAAACTGCAGCGTCGGTCAGATGATCATCTCGCACGTGAGCGGCCAATCCGACATTTGGGACGCGATGGTCAGTCCACCCATTCTGGTCAGCAAAGGCAACGTCATGATCGGTTACAATCCGATTTACGAGTATGCCGCGTTGCCCGATGTGGAGCGGATCATCGCGGCAATCAAGCGTTCGATTGCAACAAAACATGAACGCGTTGCCGCGGTCGCCGACCGCGGCTACAGGGAAACAGGCGTTGTAGCTGGCGTCGCCGACGCCGGTCGCATGCAAACCGAAAAGAAGATCGACATGAGCAAAGGTCGCGCCCAAAGCATCACCGTCCCAGTCATGGGCGAAGGAATTCGCAACGCAAAGATCGCGTCGCTTCTCAAAAAACCGGGCGACGCCGTTGCGCTCGACGATCCACTTTGCGAAGTCGAAACCGACAAAGCCGTCTATCCGATTGAATCTTCTTTCGCCGGCGTCATGGGCGAATGGAAAACCAACGTCGGCGACACTGTCGACATCGGCCAGGAACTCGGGACGATTCTCACCAGCGGACCTCCACTCGCAGATCAAATGCAAGCTGCTGCAAAAGCATCATCTGACGGAGTTGTAGCTACCGCTGTCTCAGCGGTAGACTCCGAGCGTAAAACTGAGCCCGCGCATGCAAGATCGACATCTGCCCAGCCAGTAACCCGCGAGCCTGCGCTCTCGCCCACCATCACGCGCAAACTCAGCCGCGTCATTCCCGCCAACTTGCAGATCGACGCTCGCTGGGATTCCATCCGCAAAGCGCGCGACGTCGCGAAAAAGAAAAATGGCACGAACGCCCCCTCACCTTCCGTCATGATAGCGTGGGTGGTGGTGCGCGCGATGGAAAAACACGCGCCATTTCGCCGTTTAATTCTAGAAGACGATCGCATCATCGAGAATGAGAATTTCGATCTTGGCATCGCCGTCACGCTTGAAGCCGATCGGCTCGCGACGGCGGTGATTGTCGATGCCAACAAGAAAAGCTGGCCCGAATTCGTGAAAGTTTACAATGCGACTGTCGATGCAACCCGCGGCGGCCGGGTCGATGCGATGAACGCGCCGGTTGTGATCACGAGTCTCGGCGCATTCGGCGTACGAGCGGGCGCGCCCATCGTCGTCCCACCATCAGTTGGCACGTTATTTATCGGCACGGCTCACCGTGAAATGGTTGCGAACGGAAAGAAAAACGAAACCGCAGAAGTCATCACGCTCTCGCTCACATTCGATCACCGTGTCGTGAACGGCGCCGGCGCCGCGAATTTCGTTCACGAAATTAAAGAGCAGCTCGAGAAGTTCAAAGTCCCGTCTGACAAAGCCACTGTTAAGGCTTAGTCCATTTCGGCGGGCGTTTCTCGTTGAAGGCGGCGATGCCTTCGCGCGCTTCGGCGGATTCGCGCGCTTGCAGGTGATGTTTCAGCGCAAGATCGACATCTTCTTGCACCGAAGTTGACCAAAGTTCTTCGATCAACTTTTTCGTTTGCGTGAGCGCGCCGGGCGCGCCTTGCAAAACGGAATCGGCAAACTTTTGC
>DMCG01000106.1:4585-13736 GCA_003445855.1 Spartobacteria bacterium
CGCGCGCGTTCCGCGTCGATCAACTCGGAGCCGAGCACCAACTCGCGCATGTTCCGTTCGCCCACTTGCCGGCGCAGAAAAGTCATGACCAAACCGGCGACCAATCCACGCCGTACTTCCGGATATCCAATTTTTGTTCGTTCGGCGGCGACGACAAAATCGCAGGCCGACATGATGCCGGCGCCTCCAGCTACCGCAGCGCCGTGGACCGCGGCAATCGTGATCAAGCGCGTTTGACTCAGCGTGATCAAAGTCTTTGCCACCATGTCGGCGGTCGCGTGCGCCTTCCTTTCATCGGCCGCTTCTTTTAGGTCCAGGCCAGTGCAAAAAGCTGCGCCAGCGCCCCGCAAAATCAGAACTCGCTCGTGCGGCTCGTCTGATGCAACCTTGATCGCCGCGTTAAGCTCAGTCAGCAATTCAATCGTGAGCGCGTTACGGCGCTCCGGACGATTGAGAGTCATGATCGCGATTTGCGGACTTTGTTTTTCGATTAATACAATAGCCATAAATCAACCGCAGATTACGCAGATTTTCACGGATTGAAAAATCAGGAACGCAGGAAACAAGGAAAGGAGAGATTAGGGCGCCAAAAATTAGATCTGAGAATTTAATTCCTGCTTTCCTGATTCATCTGGAATCCGCATCTCGAGTATCGCTTGTCCGAGTGTCTTGCCTTGCGCATCGATGCGCAAAGATCGGCTGCCACCTTCAGCCAGAACTCCGTCGAGAACAAAATTAAGCGCGCTCAGGTTCGGGACTTCGTAGCGCTTCACTTTTTTTACACCGAGCGGCGAAAAAAAATCCTTCACTACCTTCTCCGTCAATCGCTCGCGCAACAAATCATATTGTCGATCTTCGTTGGCAAAGACGGCGACGTTTGCGCTCGAGCCTTTGTCGCCGCTGCGTGCGTAAGCGATTTCGCCCAGTCGAATCGTTGTCATTTTGCGGCGTAATTCAGTTTGTAGTGGCGGGCGTGTCGCCCGCATGTTGTGAATATGCGGCTGACACAGCCGCCTCTACACTGGAAAGCATGTCGATCTTCGGTTCGACCAACTCCTTATCGATCAAGCACGGCCAGTAGCCAAACACGGCCTGTATTTTCGGACGGCCGGCGGAATAACCGGTCACGCCTTGCGGCCCGGCCGTGACGAGCGCCGCGATTTTTTTCGTGAACTGTTCGACGTTTCCGCGATTGGAATCGGCGACGCTGACGCGCAGGACCGTTTCCATTAACTCCTCGGGGTGATTGACTCGCTCGCTCCCGCTCTCTCGGCCTTCCGGCCCGCCCGTCGATGTCGCTCGGCTCCCGCCGGCTCCATTGTCGATCTTAACTCCGGGGACAGAAGCGCCGCTGCCCAAACATTCGACGAGCGATCGCTCAAAGTTGATTCCATCGCGCTCGAGTTGACGCAAAATGTTTTCGCCTGCCTTGCGCGCTTTCGCCACCGCGTTACGTCCGAAGATTGTAATCATGGCGTGTGCTTTAAAGCCGTCGTGATAAGTCGCGCTTACTTTATATTGTGAACTTGGCGCGCGGCCCTTCGCACCGCGGACGGAAACACGATCCTGGCCGATTTCTTTAACATCCAGATCGAGAAAGGAAACCGTCGCATCCGGACTCAAATAATTTCCCGGATCACCAACTTCGTAGAGCAACTGTTCCTTCACTGTGCGCAAATTGATGCCGCCGCCGGTTCCTTTTGGTTTTGTCACGACGCACGAGCCGTCTTCGGAAATCTCGACGATCGGAAATCCGATGTTGCCATTATCAGGCAATTCGAGCCAGTCGGTGGAGAACCCCCCGCACGCCTGCGTGCCACATTCAATAAGATGACCGGCGATTGTCGCACCCGCGATGGAATCGTACTTGACTCGCTCACTCCCGCTCGCTCGGCCTTGTGGCCCGCCCGTCCATGTCGCTCGGCGCCCGCCGGCTCCATTGTCGATCTTCCAATCGAAGTGCGCGAGACATGCGCCGACCGTCAGGCTCGGATCGGCGACGCGGCCGGTGATCACGATGTCCGCGCCGTCGGCCAACGCGGTCGCGATTGGTTCGGCGCCGAGATAAGCATTCGCAGTTGTTAGCCGCTCGCGCATTTTCGCGATCGGTTCGCCCGTTTCCAAATTCGAAAATAAATCACGATTTTCCTTCTTGAGGATCGGCAAGACATCGTCGCCGGAAACGACGGCGACGCGAAGATCGACATCTGCTTTTTTGAGAAGATCAACACAGGCCGCGCCACATGCCTTCGGATTCAATCCGCCGGCATTCGTGACGATCTTAAAGTGCGCGCCGCTTTTCCAAGCCGGCACGAGACTTTTTACAACATCAATAAAATCGCGCGCGTAACCGAACTGCGGATTCTTTTCGCGTTGGATCGCCAGGATCGACATCGAAACCTCGGCGAGATAATCGAGCGTGAGAAAATCGAGATTCGGTTGCTGCCTAACGAGCCGTGCCGGCGCGTCCGGATCATCGCCCCAAAAGGCCTGCGCATTGCCGACGAGAAGGGGTGAGCGGCTCATGCGAATCTACTGTCGATCTAAACTTGAATAACGCCGGTGTGAAACCGCGCTTTCGGTGTTGGTCGCGAGACATATTGCAATAGGTGCATGAGCACGTCTCGCGTTTCATGCGGTTGAATGATGGCATCGACCCAGCCGCGCGCGGCGCCGTAGCGAATGTCGGTTTGCTCTTCGTAATTCTGCTTCACTTTCTTGCGCAGATCATCGAGTTCCTCGTGCGTCGTCTTCTTATCGCCGCGGTCCCGGGCCCGCGCGAGGATGGCGAAGACAGTGTCGGACGCTTGCGCCGCTCCCATGACGGCATAACGAGCGGCTGGCCAGGCGACAATAAATCTTGGATCGTAAGCCTTCCCGCACATTGCATAGTTGCCGGCGCCAAATGATCCGCCGACAACGACCGTGATTTTTGGCACAACAGAATTACTCACGGCGTTCACCAGCTTGGCGCCACTACGGATGATTCCGCTCTCTTCGGCGTCGCGGCCAACCATGAAACCGGTCACATCCTGGAAAAAAATAATTGGGATGCCGGTTTGATTGCAATCCATGATGAAGCGCGCGGCTTTGTCGGCGCTATCGGCATAAATGACGCCCCCCATCTGAATGCCTTCCTTTTTCGTGCGAACCTGCAACCGCTGGTTGGCGACAACGCCGAGGGCGCGGCCACCGATGCGCGCGTAAGCAGTCACGATTGTCTTGCCATAGGCAGCCTTGTATTCGTCGATGGAGTTTGCGTCGACAATCGACGCGAGCAGGTCACGAGCGTCATAATTTTTTTGGCCATCGAGACTGACCAGATCATAAAGCGCGCCCGGATTTCTTGCTGGCTTGAAACTGTTATTGTCGATCTTCAGTGCCTGGGCCATGCCTGCTTCGGGCAAGAGCGCGACGAGGGAGCGCAAGCGTCTGAGACACGACGAGTCATCCTTCTCATAAAAATCGACCGTGCCGCTTATTTCCGCGTGCATCTGCGCGCCGCCGAGCTCTTCGGCATCGACAATTTGGCCGATGGCCGCTTTCACGAGCGACGGGCCGGCAAGGTACAAACCGCTTCCTTTTGTCATCAGGATCTTGTCGCAAAGGACCGGCAGATAAGCTCCGCCGGCAACGCAGTTTCCCATGATGGCGGCAAATTGCGGGATCCCGGCCGCGGAGAGGATGGAGTTATTGCGAAAGATTCGCCCGAAATCGTCCTCATCGGGAAAAATCTCGTCCTGCAGCGGCAGGAAAACGCCGGCGGAATCAACCAGATAAATGATGGGCAGCGCGCATTCGAAAGCGATCCGTTGCGCACGAATTAGTTTCTTGACGGTTTGCGGGAAGAACGCGCCCGCTTTCACGCTGGCATCGTTGGCAATGATCATGCAGGGAATTCCCACGACGTTCCCGATGCCGGCCACGCAACCGGCGGCGGGCACGTTTCCCCACTCCGAATACATTTTGTAAGCCGCCCAAAGTCCCATTTCGAAAAACGGTGAATCTTTGTCGAGCAGACGGCTGATGCGTTGTCGCGTCGGCAAGCGGCCCATTTTGCGTTGACGTTCGTGGCCGGTTTTGCCGCTGCCCTCGCGCAGAATGACTTCTTCCGTCAAAATCGCCGCGCATCGATCGCGCAACGAATCGCTGGAAGATGTCGATGTACGGGACATAGCGCGAAGCACGCTTAATCTGCGGACGGGATTGAATCAAGCGTTGTGGGGCCGACTGCCTCGGCCGCCAAGGACGGCGGCCTCCACCGCAAATCAATAGATGTCTCGCTCCGATGAATAACCGGAATCATCGCGAATGGAACGCAGGCGAGCACGGCTCCCCCGTTTCGATTCCGGCCGATTGATCCGCTCGAGCGCAACTTTTACCAGCAGCGGCACGGCCGCCAGCGCGCCGATGGAAACGAGCGTAATGGCCGCCGCCTGCCGCACGGGACGTTTGATTTTGTCCGCCATCAACATTCCGAGCCCAAGGCCAAATGCAGTGCGGGTCAAGACGAGCAAACTGTCGAGCGGAAGTTGCTCGGGGGTTTTTGGAATGGATAAGAGGAGAGACATCGCCTACCTTATACGTCTCGTTTTGGAAAAAGAAACGGGAAAATCTTCGCGGCCTGGTCGGACCTGGCCCGCGCTTATTTTTTTTGCATCGACATGTCCAATCCGATCTATGCGCTCGTTCTGGCCGGTGGAAGTGGCGAACGTTTTTGGCCGCTGAGCCGGCGCGGCCGTCCCAAACAACTGCTCCGGCTCGTATCCAAAAGAGCGCTCCTCGAGGAAACGGTGGCGAGACTCGAGGGTTTGGTTCCAAGAGAGCGCATTGTCATCCTGACAAATGCGGAACAGGAAGCGGCTGTTCGTAAGTTGCTAGCCGGTTTTCCCACGGGAAATATTGTGGCGGAGCCGACAAAACGCGATACGGCTGCGGCGGTAGCGCTCGGCACGGGTTGGGTTGCTGCGCGCGATCACGCCGCGACCATGCTCGTGCTACCGGCCGATCATGTCATCGCGAATCGGGCAGCGTTTCAAGAGACTTTGGCTTTGGCCGCAGAGACAGCGGAAGAAACAGGCGAGCTCGTGACGATCGGCATCAAACCGACGTGGGCCTGCCCCGGTTTCGGTTACATCGAGCAGGGCGAGCCCGTCCGTTTGCGGAAACGCAACGATAAAGACGCAATTCATCGGGTGCTGCGCTTTCGCGAAAAACCCAATGTCGATCTTGCGGAGTCGTTTTTGCGGAAGGGCAACTTTCGTTGGAATGCGGGGATGTTCGTCTGGTCGGTGCCGACGGTACTGAGCGAATTCAATCGCCATACGCCAGAGCTGGCGGATTTCATTTCCCAGCTTCGCGCGCCAGGCAACTTTGAAAAAGTATTGCGCGAGCGTTTCAGCAAACTGCCGCGAATCTCATTCGATTACGCGATCATGGAAAAAGCGGACCGCGTTCTCGTTGTCGAAGCCAGCTTCGATTGGGACGATATCGGGAGCTGGAGAGCAGTGGCTAATTATTTTAAAAACGACGAGCATGGAAACGCCGCGAACTGCGCGGTCACGGCGGTTGATTCCAGCAATAACATCGTTTTCGATCAGGAGGGGACAACTATCGCCTTGCTTGGAGTGCACAATCTCATCGTCGTGCGAACGGGCGACGCGGTCTTGGTTTGTCACCGTCATCAAGCGGAAAAGATCAAGGATCTGATTGGCAAGCTTCCGCCCGAACTCCAATGACTGGACTGCGGGCAACAAATCCAATTTTAGGAATCGATTTTGGCCGCGCGCGCATCGGAACGGCGATCTCCGATGAGTTGCTGCTGCTGGCGCACCCGCTCGAGACGATCCCGGCAAATGAGCGGGCCGCAGCGCGCGTGACGGAGATTGTTCGCGAAAGAAAAGTGGATCATGTCGTGGTGGGAATTCCGCTCCAGATGAAGGGCGCGATCGGAGCTGCCGCGACTGAAACACTTCAGTTCGTGGAAAAGCTCCGAGCGAATCTGCCCTGCGCGGTTGTCACATGGGATGAACGGCTGACGACGGTGGCGGCCAACCGGGCGTTGCGGGAAGCGGGAAAGAAAACGCGCGCGACCCGCGGCTATGTTGATCAAGTAGCGGCGCAGATGATTTTGCAGGGATATCTCGATCGGCGGCAGGAATCGGCAACTGCCGAAGAAATGCCGCGGTGAATAGGGATGTCGCGGCGCCTGAAATTGATCGTCGCTTACGACGGAACCCAGTTTGCGGGATGGCAGAGCCAATCTCATCGCAACACGATTCAGGATCATCTCGAACGCGCCTTCGAGCGTGTCGGCGGTGAGCGCGTCCGGGTTCACGGCGCTGGTCGGACCGACGCCGGAGTCCACGCACTCGCGCAATGCGCACATGTCGATCTTGCCAACAATAACTTATCGGCGGTGCGTTGGACCGGCGCGCTCAATTCGCTATTGCCTCCCACTATCCGCGTGCTCCGATGCCGTTATGTGCCGAAGGATTTTCATGCGCGTTTCTCCGCCAAAGGAAAAATCTATCGCTACAGAATCTGGTCCGCTGCGGTACTGCCGCCCCTTGAACACGGGCGCGCCTGGCATGTAGCCGCGTCGTTCGATTTCGAAGTTCTGAAGGCGGCAGCGAATTACTTCGTCGGCACGCACGATTTCGCGGGATTCGCGGCGAATCGCGGCAAGCCGGAAAACAATACGGTCCGGACAATTAATTCGGTGCAGGTGCGTCGCAACGGTCCTTGCGTCACGATCGAGTTCGATGGCGACGGATTTCTCTACAAAATGGTGCGGCTGATTGTGGGCTCACTCGTGCGGTGCGCGCTCGGCAAATCGCCGATTGAAGAGATTATCGATCGGCTGGCGTCCGGTCGATCTGGGCACGCACGCTTTGCTGCCGCAGCCACGGGACTATTTCTCGTCCGCGTACGGTACTGAGATTGCTTTATACGAACCTGCCTGAGTCAAAGAGTCGCGGGGAATCTCGGATTGGCAGAAGACCTGCTTTCTAGAAATTATAATGGGTCAATCCGAGTCGTCTCAAGACAGCGCAAAGAGAAAACGGGGGCTTTTCGGCTTCTTCCGCCGAAGCGGCGCCTGGCTTTTTAGCCAGCGGCATTTCCATTTCAAAGTGCTCTCAGGAACGGCCGCGGGCGTGACCGTTATTGTGCTCTTGGCCGGCATATTTCTCTACGTCACGTTGCGGAATCATCAGCAGGAGACTTTGCGCGCGCACACCATCGAGGTCATGCGGCTGAGCAGCCTCATCGAGAACGACGTAGCCGCGCTCGAAACTGGACACCGAGGCTTTTTATTGACGGGCAAGCCTCTTTACATCGCTTCCTTTGATCGCCGGCGGGAATTAATCAAGCGCCGCATCGAGGTTTTGACCGGTCTCATTCTCGACAGTCCGAAGCAGCGCAAGCGGGTCATGAAGGTTCAAGAGGTTGTTCAACGATGGCTCGATACAGTCGCGTTGCCGGAAATTCGGTCACGCCGAGCGGAGGTTGCGAATTCATCGGAGCCAGCGGAAGGACTCGCGCACACGGGCTCCGTGGCTTTGGGGAATTCGTTGCTTAATCAGGCGCGCGAAATTCTGCAATCGCTTCAGGACGAAGAGCAGATTGTTCTCAATCAACGCATGCTCGAGCAAGAATGGGCCACACAATCAACCCAAATTCTCGAGTTCCTTCCCAAGTTGGAACGTTCCGTGGTTGAGATGGAGAAGGAAAAGCGAGGCTACCTGCTGACCAGCGAGGCAAACTTCGTGGAAGCTTACAACCGTGCCGTCACTGATTTTTATACTTACAACGGTTACCTCTCGATCCTGGTCGCGAACGTTCCCGGACAAGCTGAGCTGCTTGCCGACGTGCGCGCGAACGTTCAGCGGTGGATCAATAGTTCCGCCGTGCCGGAAATGGACGCCAAGCGCACCGGCGAGGACATAACCGCGCTGGCGTCCAGCGACCGCGGAGAAGCGTTGATGGCGGACATTCGTCAAATGCTCACCAGTTTAGAAAAAAACGAATTGAACGTTTACGAGCTGCGCACCGCCGCGGCAAGTCGCGAGCGAGTTATCAAAACAACGCTTTTGGGTTGTCTTGCCTTTCTCGCGGTGGCGTTGTTGGTCGTTTCAAACAGTTATAGTTTCGTGCTCGTCCGCCGGCAGCTTGTGAAGTTGGAAGACGTCGAGACTCGGATTCGATCGATCATTCAAAATATTCTCGACGGAATGATCACCCTGGACGAGCAAGGCGTGATTTGTTCGATGAATCCGGCGGCTGAAAAAATGTTCGGCTATCGCGATAAGGAAATGGTCGGCTATAAATTCACAAAACTCGTTCCGAAATCGTACGGAAGCGAACCGGACGCGAAGCCGGTCCCATGCGCCTGGGAGGAAATGGCCAAACGGACTGGCAGTACCACACTTGCGTTGGGACGCACCCGCAAGCTCGTTAGCTTTCCCCTCGAAATTTCGCTCAGCCAGATGGAGGTCGACGAAAAGAAACTCTACGTCGCGATGATGCGCGATGTGACCGAACGCAGGCGTTTCGAGAAGGAGATCGCGGCGGAGAAAGAAAGCCTGGCCGTGACGCTGCGCTCCATCGGCGATGGTGTGATTACGACCGATGTCCAGGGAAAAATCATCATCCTGAATAACGAAGCCGAACGATTGACCGGGTGGTCTTCGCAGGAAGCGATCGGCCAGCCGCTCAAGTCCGTCTTCAACATCGCGATCGACCTCGCTGCGCAGGCCCGCGTGCAACGAAGTGGATATCGCAACGAAGCGCAATCAATCCTGCTCGGCCTTCCAGAAAATGCGACCCTCACCTCTCGCGATGGCAGCGAGCGAATCGTCGAGCAAAGCGCCTCGCCTATTCGCGACAACAAAAACGAAGTGGCCGGTGTCGTCCTCGTTTTTCGCGACATCACGGAACGTCAGCGCGACGAAGCCGAGCGCCGCAAAGCGGAGACGCTGGAACAACTCGGGTTGCTCGCGGGTGGCATCGCACACGATTTCAACAACCTTCTTACCGCCATTATCGGCAATATCTCCCTCGCTTCCCTGCTTCTTCCGCCAGATGGTGAAATGGTCACGCGCTTGGTTGACGCCAAAAACGCCTCCATGCGAGCGCGCGATCTGGCACA
>DMCG01000107.1:0-1724 GCA_003445855.1 Spartobacteria bacterium
CGAATCCCACCCCCTCCGCCAGCCGTTCAAATTGTGGATTGTGGATTGCGGATTGGAGATTGAAGCAGATGAACGCTGAGCAGCGCGCAAAGAATTCCGAGGATTGCGGCGAAGACAACATCGGAGAAGTAATGCGCGGCCACGTACATTCGCGAAAAGCCGATCAATAAGGGGATCGGCAAACAGGCGACACCGATTCGCCAATTGGCAAAAAGCAAAGCCGCAAAGAAAGCGGTCGACGCAGCGGTGTGACCCGATGGAAACGCGTCAAATCTTGAACTTAAACTTGGTCCGTTCCAAGTTTCAGTCGCCGTTACCGAAGGCCGTGCACGACCAACCGTAATCTTGATAACACGCGCTGCTGCTCCCGCGATTGCACAGGCAAGTAACATCGACAAAAAAATGCGCGTCCATTTTTTGTTCCCCCGCAGCCAGGCCATACCGGCGAGAAGCAGCCCAAGCACAGCGTGTTCCGGCCAGTCGCCGAATCGGCTGACGTTGCGCATGAAGATTTTCGTCGTGCGATTTTGATGTCCGATCATCCAGCTCTGGGCGAATAGATCGAGCCAGAACGCGCAGCCGACCGCGGCAATGACAATCGCGAGCGCAATCAACCAAAACCGTAGCCCGCGTTTTTGATTCACAAATAAGATTCCCGTTGTCTTCTTCCGGGGGCTATTTTGAGTCCGCACTTGAAATCCGCAATCCGCAATTCCGCCTTCCTGTTTGTTGGCTGCGTCCTGTTTCACGTCGCCGGCACATGGAATCTTCCGCTCATCGATCGCGACGAGCCGCGCTTTGCCGAAGCGTCGCGCGAGATGATCGAGCGCGCCGATTACGTCATTCCTTACTTCAACAATCACTTCCGCTTCGACAAACCTCCCCTTGCCTATTGGGCGCAAGTCGCGAGCTATCGCTTGTTCGGCGAAAACGATTTCGGCGCGCGTTTTCCGTCGACTATCGCTGCCGCGCTCACCGCATTGTCGATCTTCGCCTGGGGCTCACGCATCGGGGGAAATCGCGTCGGTTGGTCGGCGGCGATCGTATTCACGCTCTCGCTGCAAACTTTCGTTCACGCGAAAGCCGCGGTCGCGGATATGTGGCTGGTTTTGTTTGTGACGCTTGCGCACTGGGCGGGGTGCGAGCTTTTCTTTGCAAAAAAACCAGGACCGGAGCTTCCAGAATCGGATGAAGTTGTAGAGGCGCCTGTTCTCAGGCGCAGCATTGCCCCGTCGCTGAGGATAACGGTCACTACGATAGAAAGCGCCGGCGGAAGAATATTTTGCTGGTTGATGTTTTATATTGCACTCGCGTTCGCTTTTCTGGCGAAAGGACCGATCGGCTGGGCGCCGCTTTTAACGGTTGGATCCACAATCTTTTTCACAGGCGACCCGCAAGTCGCGAAGCGTTTTAAATTTTTGCGCGGACTCGTCTTGACGCTCGCAGTCGTGGCGCTTTGGGGAATTCCCGCGCTTATTCAGACGCACGGCGAATTTTTTCGAATAGGCATAGGCCGCCATGTGATTGGTCGCTCCTTCGGAGCGATGGAAGGTCACGGCGCGGACTCGTTAGGCGTGTATCTCCTCTTGTTGCCGTTTTATTTTGTGACAGTCTTTGCCAGCTTTTTTCCGTGGTCGATCAAACTTCCATGGCTCGCGCGACGGCTATGGAAAAAGCGGGACAAGATCGACAATTACCTACTCGTCGGCACCGCCGTCATCTTC
>DMCG01000107.1:1976-3765 GCA_003445855.1 Spartobacteria bacterium
TGGCCCGACATTTGGCGGCGGCGCAATTTTCGACGCGAACGTTTCGGAAATTTGCAGCCGCGGCAGTCGTTTTGCTTTTCTGCGTCGCGCTTCTTGTGCCTCCATTCGTCGCCCGATTTTCTCCCGCGGCCGACCTTTTTAAGCAATCGCGCAGCGATCTTGCACCAGGAATGGAATTTGGCGCCGTCGATTTTACCGAGCCAAGCCTGGTTTGGTATTTTCGAAGCCGCGTTAACGGATTTATGACCCCACTGCGCCGGGAGAGCGTTGTGCAATTTATGGAAAAAAGCGGTCCGCGATTTGTGATTGTGCCGACTTCACTGTCCACCACGCTCTTCGCGAAGCATCCCGAGGATTGGAAAATGTTTTCGACGCGCGGTTTCAACATCGTGAAAGGCAAACGTGTCGATCTTACGCTTGTGCTAAAGCCGGATTAGTTCAGCCGCAGAGAGCGGAGAGGTCGCAGAGCAAAAAAGAAAATTCAATCTGGAAGCCAGGAAACCAGGAACATTTACAAAAGCGCGAAATTGAATGCCAAATCCTTTTCCTCCTGGCTTCCTGGTTTCCAGATTAAGATTGAATCTTCCTCCGCATTCTCTGCGTCTTCTGCGGTGATTTGTATCATTGAAGTTTATGAGCGTGCTGTTAGGGATTGCAAAACATGATCACGTTTCTGGACGGCAAACTGGTCAGCGCATTGCCGACACAGGCGATTGTCGATGTTAGCGGAGTTGGCTACGAAGTCTTTATCCCGCTTTCGAGTTACGACAAACTTCCCGCAGCCGGGCAGTCGGTGCGCATCCTGACTCATCTGCATGTTCGGGAAGATGCACATGTGCTTTACGGATTCATGAGCGCGGCGGAACGCGATTTATTTCGATTGCTAGTCAACCACGTCAGCGGCATCGGGCCGAAGCTGGGACTCGCGGTGTTGAGTGGAATGAGCGTGAACAATTTCAAGAGCGCGGTCGTAAATTCGGATGTTGCGGCGCTAGCCAAAATCAGCGGCCTCGGAAAGAAAACCGCGGAGCGGATCGTTCTCGAATTAAAAGATAAACTCGGCGTGGCCGCGGCGTGGGAAGCGGCGAGCGCGACCCATGCGCCTACACCCGAGGAGGAAGAAGCGAATGAAGCGGTCCTTGCATTAATCGCGCTGGGTTACAAACAAGTCGATGCGCATAAAAGCGTTCGCGAAATGCAGCAAAAAGGCGAAGCGAAATCAGCGGAGGATCTGGTGAAGCTCGCCCTCAAAAAGATGGCGGCGGGGAGATAGCACCGTATTGGCAGCAAACGGCCAACATTCAACGCTCAACGTTCAACATCGAACGCAGAAGCTCTGTCATTGCGCGTTGGACGTTCGACGTTGAGCGTTGAACTTTAAGACCCCAATGCTGGTTCAAGACGAAAAGCTTTCCTCAATTCGCAACGCTTTTCCCAAAAAAGGATTGTTTGCGGAAAAAGATTGGCTGACTTCGCCGGATCCGTTTCCGATCGAGAAAAAGTTCCTAGCGGAGCTCGAGCAACTTGGCCACCGCCTTCTTATTTTTCAGCGGGCGTGCAATCAACTTTATCAACTGAGCGTCAAAGGCAAACAGCCTGCCTGGGTCGCGCATTATCTTGACGCGGGCAAACCGCCGGAGTTGGTCGAATTTTCGCGACAAAAACAATTTCGCGATCTCGTGCCGGCCATTGCCCGCCCCGATCTTATTCTCACCGAGAGCGGTTACATCATTGCTGAAATTGACTCCGTGCCTGGAGGAATCGGATTGACCGGCTGGCTCAACCAAAC
>DMCG01000252.1:0-2297 GCA_003445855.1 Spartobacteria bacterium
CGCGCGCTTGCTTCGAGAAATCCAGCAAGCCGATCGAGAATTTCAGCGAGCAGACCGCCGGTCTCGCCGGCTTTGACCATGCTCACAAAGAGTCGATTGAAGACGCGCGGGTGTTTGGCGATGGATTCATTGAAAGTTTCGCCGCCTTGCACGCGCGTCGTGACATCGCTGATGACATGGCGCAAATTGCGCTGCCGTTTCGGATCGGCTTGCTCGTAAAGGGCCGTCAAAGCTTGCACCAGTGAAATTCCGGCCTCGATCATCGTCGCCAGTTGGCGCGTGCACAAAACCAGATCGGTCTCCTTGACCGACCATGTACGTTGGCGCGAACGGGCGGATGCGGCTTTTCGCTGGAGCGAAAGCACCATGAGCCCGCGGCTCATCAGACTCGTTACCGCATTGTCTTCATTTAATGCGTCCTGAATGCCGGAGACAATCCGGCCAGATGTGTCGCGAGCCTGATAGGAGAAGGTCATCATATTCGGATAATTATAGCTAATATAGCAGCTACAATGCCACCGGCGTCCGTCCCACCTTCTTGTTTTTACCCTCGCACCAACGAAACTTTCTTCGCCATGACAATTGCCCGCGAGCTCGTTCAGGTCGCCCCAACCCTCTTTTTCTGGCAAAATTACGATCCAGCAGTTAAGGCCGATCTTTTTTCAACCGCCCTCGCCACACCCAACGGAAGTCTCCTTGTCGATCCAATTCCGCTGCATGACTCTCAACTCCGCCCGCTCTCTCAGCACCGCTCTATCGCCGGTATCGTCGTTACAAATGCCAACCATCAACGCGCCGCAATCTGCTATTCCGACCAGTTCTCTGCGCCGATCTTCGCACAGCGCGACAGCTTTCCAGACAGAAAACCATCGCGATTCGTCGAAATCGGAAGCGGTACGAAAATATGCGACGAGCTGGAAGTAATTCCCATCGAAGGCGCGGTCGCCGGCGAGATCGCGCTTTATCAGCCAGCGAACGGCGGCACGCTGATCACGGGGGACGCGCTGATCAACTTTGACCCATACGGTTTCACTTTTCTTCCCCGCAAATATTGCGCGAATGAAAAGGAGATGCGGCGCTCGCTGCGAAAACTTTTATTGTATCAGACGGAGCGGATGCTTTTCGCGCACGGCACGCCGATTCTCGCCGGCGCGAGCGCCCGCTTGCAGCAATTGTTGGACGCCGATCTTTGAATCGCCGCATGAACTCGCAAGATCGACAAGTTCAAACGGGGATCGCATTCGGCAATTCGCTGTCTCGTTTTCTCCGGCTGATTCGATTCTCCCACACGGTTTTTGCGCTGCCTTTTGCGTTCGGCGCCCTGGTTGTCGCGGCGAATGGGCGATTATCGCTGCGAGTATGCGTGCTCGTCCTCGTCTGCATGGTGTGCGCGCGGACCGCCGCCATGCTTTTCAACCGGTTGGTCGATTGGTCGCTTGATCAACGCAATCCCCGGACGGCTTCGCGTCACTTGCTGGTTCCAAAAGCAGCCGCTTCGCTTTTGCTCCTGCTCAGTTCGGCCGGTTTTCTTGCCGCGGCCGCGGCAATCAATCGGCTGACGTTTTTACTGTCGCCGCTTGCGCTCGCCATTGTATTTTTCTACTCGGTTACCAAACGCTTCACTGCCGCGACTCATTTCTTTCTCGGTCTCGCCCTCGCCATTGCGCCGGTCGGCGCGTGGATCGCGCAAACCGGACATGTCGATCTTGCACCGCTTGTTCTCGGCGCTGGAGTTATTTGCTGGGTGGCCGGGTTCGATTTGATTTACGCGACGCAAGATTACGATTTTGATCGGCGTGAACGAATCCGCTCGCTGGTTGTGAAACTCGGAATCGCGCGAAGCCTGCGTCTCGCGCAGTTTCTGCATATTGTGATGCTCGCCACGCTCATCGTATTCGGCCTCGCGGCGAATCTCGGTCCAATTTACTACGCCGCCATGCCGCTTGTGGCAGTGGCGCTTATTTACGAACATCGAAGCGCGCGTCATCTCGATGTCGCCGGAATTAATCGCGCGTTTTTTCAGAGCAACGCGTTTGTCAGCGCGGTGTTTGTAGTTGCAGTTTGTGCCGATCGATTGGCCTGACGAATCACATCGCGTTCAATTGCGCGACACGTTGCGCGTGTCGCCCGCCTTCGAACGGTGTTTCCAGCCACACCCGCACGATTTTGAGCGCGAGGTCTTCGGGAATCATGCGCTGCCCAATCGAAAGCACATTCGCGTCGTTATGCTGCCGGGAAAGCCGCGCCGTTTCTTCGTTCCAGCAAAGCGCACAGCGCACGCCGTGCACTTTGTTTGC
>DMCG01000252.1:2587-8479 GCA_003445855.1 Spartobacteria bacterium
ACCGCTTCCGCCGCCGGGCGGATAAAAACGGGGTAATCGACCGGCTCCTCGTTGAACGCGCCGAAATCCTTCACCTCGTGCCCAAGCGAATTGAGAAGTTCCTTCACCTTTTCTTTGTAGCGAAAACCGGCGTGATCCGTGCCGAGCGAAATTTTCATCTTGCGAACTTATTAGCTGACGCTCCCGACAATTGTCGAGAAGAACATGTCGATCTTGGCTAAACTCGCGAAAGCTTTCGGAGTTAGCTGCCGTGCAACTTCGCCAGTTGGCCCCAGATTTCGCGCTCGCGCTCGGTTAATTTTTTCGGCACACTGACTTGCACGACCACGTAAAGATCGCCGCGTTTGCCCGAAATCCCCGGCAAACCTCGTTCGCGCAACCGAAAACGCTGACCGCTTTGAGTGCCGGGCGGAATTTTCAGACGCACGCTTCCCTCCAGAGTGGGCGTCTTCAATTCCGTTCCAAGCACTGCCTGCCACGGCGCGATCTTCGCTTCGTGAATCAAATCGCTTCCTTCAACTGAAAAATCGGGATGTCGCGCCAGGCGAACACGCAAAAACAGATCGCCACTTTTTCCTCCGCGCGCTCCCGCTTCACCCTGGCCGGCGAGACGGATGCGCTGACCATCATGAACGCCGCGCGGGATTTTCACCTGATAATTTTCGACTTTGTTCGAGCCGGCGCGGCGCAGCGAAACCGTTCTTGTCGATCCATGCAACGCTTCCTCAAGCGTGACCATGATGTCCGCTTCGACGTCACTCCCGCGTTCCGCTGTCGCTTGACGTCCTCCGAAGCCGCCAAAAGCTGATCGACCGCGACCTCCGCCAAAAAATGTCTCGAAGAAATCGCTAAACCCGGTTCCGCCAAACTCGAATTGCACCCCGTCGTCGCCGCCCGATTGATAAAATCTGCCGCCGGGCTGTTGCCCTCCCCATCGCGGCGGCGGCTGAAATCCTCCTGGCTGGTTCCAATCGGCGCCCAGCTGATCGTACTTTTTTCGCTTCTCCGGATCGCTCAGGACTTCATACGCCTCGTTGATCTGCTTGAACTTTTCTTCGGCGGTCTTTTTGTCTTTCGCCACATCGGGATGATGTTTGCGCGCCAGCTTGCGAAAAGCGGTGCGAATCTCCTCGTCAGTCGCCGTTTTCGATACGCCGAGCGTTTCGTAGTAATCTCTGAACTGCACCGCCATGGCTCCGAATCTCTTCGCATGCATCGCGCAGCGCAACTCGCGCGCGCGGAAGCGCGGCCGAACCAAGTCGGTAGGGCGACGCTCCGCGGAGCCGTGAAATTTGAAATTCGGTTCCTCGGCTCGACAGAGTCTCGCCCTACCATTCGCGAGTTGCGGTCGCGCGGGTTGTCGAAGATCGTTTGCCGATGCGCGACATGGGAAAATTTTTGGTGATAATCGGCGCGGTCACTGCGTTGGCTGGCATTATCCTGTGGAGCGGTTTTGCTCCGAAATGGCTGGGACGTTTGCCCGGCGACATCCGGATCGAGCGCGGCAACTCCGGCTTCTATTTTCCCATCGTCACCTGCATCGTCCTCAGCATTTTGCTGAGCTTGCTATTGTCGATCTTCCGGCGCTGATCATTTTACGAAATGGTCGCCCGCTCGCGCATTCAGGCTCGCCTCGACGATCATGTCGCCCAGCTCGTGCAATGTCGGCGTTGCCCACGCATGCAATCGACGCCGGTCTCGGGTGGCGCGGTGCTGAGCGATGTAATGTTGATCGGCCAGGCGCCCGGGCCGCGAGAACCGGTCTTGCAAAGACCGTTTGCGCACACCGCTGGCAAAACACTTTTTCGATGGTTCGAAGAATTCTGCGGGCTGAGCGAATCAACCGTTAGATCGACAATCTATTTCGCAGCGGTCTGCCGATGTTTTCCGGGCAAGACTTCCGGCGGCGGCGATCGCGTTCCCGCGCCGGATGAGATTCGTAATTGTTCATCGTGGATGAATGACGAAATCAAAATCCTGCGACCTCAGCTCATCATTCCTGTGGGCAGATTGGCCATCGCCCAATTTATCGATTGCATGAAACTGGAGGAAGTAATTGGTCGCAAATTTCGCGTAGAAGGCGCGCAACACAGTTTCGATTTTATTCCGCTGCCTCATCCCTCCGGCGCGTCGCCCTGGCATAAAGTTCTGCCCGGCAAAAAACTACTCGAGCGCGCCCTCAAGCTCGTCGCGCGCCATCCCGCAATTCGCGCGTTACAAGCAGAAAGACAGCTCGCACGAAGAACACAAACGTCACAACGCTCAAAATAGTTGTGTCTCTTTGTGTCCTTTGTGGACGTTGTGCGAATTGCTTTGAATTTTTTCTTGGGTTCCTGGTTTCCAGATTCATCTTGTTTCCACGAGTTCGCGCTTACGAGCGACTTTATCTTTGACGAAAATGAGCGCTGAACAAATCCCAACGCGTGTTGAAATCCCCGAAAAAGACAAATGGGATCTGCGACACCTCTTTGTCGATGTAAGCAAGTGGCAGGAAGATTTCGCGTGGATCCAGCAAAGCTATCCCCGGCTTCGTGAATGGAAGGGCAAAATCGGCGAATCGGCGAAAAGTCTGGCCGGTGGTCTTGAATTTGAGAAGGCGCTCGAGCTGAAAATCGAGCGTCTTTATCACTTCGCGTCGCTTCAATTAGCCGAAGACAGCGCGAATCCCGATTATCTGGCGCGCGTTGGACAGGTGCAGAATTTACTGACGAGAATTGGCGAGACGGCCGCGTTCGTCGTTCCCGAAATTCAAGCGATCGATGACGAAAAGTTCGCCGAGTTCGTGGTCGATCCCGCGCTCAAGGAATGGCGAGTCAAGCTGCACAAGATCCGCCGCATGAAACCGCACGTGCTCTCCGAACCGGAGGAACGATTGCTCGCGCTCGGCAGCGCCGCACTCGATGGCTACGACGACACCTTTTCGCGATTGACCGACGTGGACATGAAGTTCGGCATGTTGACCGACGGGACCGGCCGCGAAAAACCGCTGACGCAAAGTTCATTCAGTTCGTTTCTCGTGAAACGGGACCACGAGCTGCGCAAACGCGCTTTCCATCAATTCTACGCCGAATTCCAGGACCATCAGTACACGCTCGCCACGTCCCTCGCGTATTCGGTGAAAGCGGATGTTTTTCGTGCGCGCGCTCGCAACTATTCGTCCGCGCTCGAAGCCGCGCTTTTTCCAGACGATATTCCCGCGGCCGTTTACGACAGTCTTATTAAATCCGTTCGGTCACATCTCGATCCACTTTTCCGCTACTTCGAGTTACGCCGGCGCGCGCTCGGACTAAATGAGCTGCATCATTACGATACTTATGTTCCGCTTGTTCCGGAAATCGAAACGCACATCAGTTTTGACGAAGCGATCGAGATGGTGCTCGCCGGGCTCGCGCCGCTTGGAAAAGAATATGTCGATCTTCTAGCCGAAGGTTTGCGCGGCCGCTGGTGCGATCGTTACGAAACGAAGTCCAAACGCAGCGGCGCGTTCTCATCCGGAAGCTACGGCGCGCCGCCTTACATCTTGATGAATTATAAGGAAGATGTCTTTGCCGATGTTTACACGCTCGCGCACGAAGCCGGCCACTCCATGCATACCTCGCTTTCGCAAAAATCGCAGCGCTTTCAAGACTACGATTATCCGATTTTTTTGGCCGAGGTTGCATCGACCTTCAACGAGGAACTGCTCACGCATCATCTGCTCAAACAAACGAGCGATCCGAAAATGCGCGCTTACATCATCAACCGGCAGATCGACGACATTCGCGGCACGCTTTTTCGACAGACCATGTTCGCCGAGTTCGAAAAAATTATTCACGCGCTCGAGGAAAACGGCGACGCACTCACGCTCGACGTTTTCAAGTCGGAATATCACAAGCTCCTCGCAACCTACTTTGCGGAAAATTTCGTTCTGGATCCGCAGCTCGCTCTCGAATGCCTGCGCATCCCGCATTTTTACAGCGGGTTTTACGTTTATAAATACGCCACCGGAATTTCCGCGGCCGTTGCTTTGTCCGAGCGCGTGCTTGCCGGCGAATCGGGCAGTGTCGATGCCTATCTCAATTTTCTGCGTTCGGGCGGCTCAAAGTTTCCGCTGGAAACATTGAGAGCGACAGGGGTGGACATGACCACGCCCGCGCCGGTCGAGAGCACGCTCCGGTTGTTTGAGCAACGTCTGGACGAATTGGAAGAACTTCTTCTCGCTGACAAATAATTGTAGGGCGGGCGCACCGCCTGCCGAGATGATGATGGCAACCGGAGCGGTTGCCCTACAACGGCGGGCCGTTTCAACGCGCCACAGGCGCGTGGCTACAAGATCGACAAATCTCATTTCGCCAGCCCAGGCAGGGTTTTTGCTTAGTCAGATGAACCGTGAACTTTCAATGGCAATTGCGGGCCGCCTGCGGTTACGCCGAACTCGGCATGACCCGCCAATCGGTCGCGGAATTGAACGCCATCGAAGCCACCTTCCAGGAGCGGCCGGAAGTGCTTCAGCTCCGGCTCCATCATTTGCTGCGCGAAAAAAAATGGGGCCGCGCCTTGACCGTGAGCCGTAAGCTTTGCCGTGTCGCACCGGAATGCAGTGCGGGATTTTTGCACGCTGGTTTTTGTCTGCACGAACTGGGAAAGACTGCTGAAGCCAAACGGCTCCTCCTCAAAGGTCCGGTCGCGCTGCTGAAAGAGCCGATTTATTACTACAACATGGGATGTTACGACGCGCTCCTCGGCAATGTGCGGGCCGCGCAAATGCATTTGCAAACCAGCTTCGAAATGGACGCGTCATTCCGCGAGATCGCGAAAAAGGACCCCGATCTAAAAGCGGTCCGGGCGTTGTTGTGATGTTGTAGTGGCCGCTGTCCTCAGCGGCAGATTTTGCTTTGCGGCTGAGACAGCCGCCTCTACAGCTTCCAGATTAATGCAACTGGATGCGAACAAACTTCGTCAGCGCATCACGCCGCTGTTTGAAGAGAATTTTCAAAAGTTGGGCGAGCTCGGCGCCGCGGTTTCGATCTGGCAAAACGGGAAAGCGATTGTCGATCTTCACCGCGGATTTAAAGATGCGCGCCGCGAACATCCGTGGGTTAGCGACACGCTTGTCCTGATTTGGTCGGCCACGAAGGGACTCGGCAGCGCCTGCGTTCTGCATGTTCTGCAGGAACACAAGATCGACATCCAACGCCGCGTCACAGAGTTCTGGCCGGAGTTTGCCCAAGCCGGCAAAGAAAACATCACGCTCGCGCAGTTGCTTTCGCACCAAGCCGGCCTCGCCGCCCTGGATCGAAAAACTGACGTGCTCGATTATCCGAGCGTAATCGCCGCGCTCGAAGAACAAAAACCGCTTTGGCCGCCAGGAACTGCGCATGGTTATCACGCGCGCACTTTCGGTTATCTTCTCGATGAGCTCGTCAGGCGAATTACCCGTCAATCGTTAAGCGAATACTGGCGAAAAACATTTGCCGGGCCGCTTAATCTCGATCTTTGGATCGGCCTGCCGGAAAAAGAGAATCCGCGTGTCGCCACGATTTACGCGGCAAAAGCCGGCAACCCGCCGCAGCCAAAGCAATTTTATGTCGATCTTGTTTCGCCTGGAACTCTGGCGCGAAAAACCTTTACCTCGCCGCATGGATTGCACGCGGTCAGCGCGATGAACAATCCGACGATCCGCGCGGAACCGATTGTTTCTTTCGGTGGAATTGGCAGCGCTAATTCGCTGGCGAGGTTTTATGGAATGCTGGCAAACGGCGGCGAAATTGACGGTCGTACTTTTTTCTCCGAGAAGACAATGAGCTGGATGAAGACAACGCTTGCCGATGGAATCGACCGCGTCTTTCAAATACCGACGGCGTTTTCCGCTGGCTTCATGAAGGATGCAACAAACTCGATGCGGCGCATCTT
>DMCG01000252.1:8790-10193 GCA_003445855.1 Spartobacteria bacterium
GATCGACATCTTCATTTGGGCATCCCGGCGCAGGCGGCAGTCACGCCTTTGCCGATCCGGAAAACAAAATCAGTTTCGCCTACGTCATGAACCAAATGGAGCAATCGGTCCTGCCCAACGAGAAATCGCTGCGGCTGGTGGATGCGATCTATAGGTAGGGACGCACCTCCGGGCGTCCGTCGAATAAGTCGGCGCGCTCGGAGACCACGCCCTACCAAATTACTCACCGATAATCGTGACGGAAATCTTCCGCCGATGTGCAGCGCGCCGGTGCTCGAAGAGAAAAATTCCCTGCCAGGTGCCGAGCTGCATTTTTCCATCGATAATCGGCACGGTCTCGCTCGTGCGCGTCAACACCATGCGTATGTGCGAAGTGCTGTCATCGGCCCCCTCAGTCGTGTGCACGAAGTAATCGCAGTCTTCCGGCACGAGCCGCTCGAAAAATTCCTCGAGATCTTTTCTCGCCGTCGGATCGGCATTTTCCATCACAATGAGACTGCAACTGGTGTGCTGAACGAAAACTGTGACGGTCCCGGTGCGCACGCCGTACTTGTCGATCTTCGCCTGCACGTCGCCGGTGATTTCGTAGGTGCCTTTGCCGTCGGTGCGAACGTTGAATTGGTCTTGATGAACGCGCATACTAATGACACTTCGAAAAATTGCAGGGGACGCTGTTAGCGTCCCGCCTGAAAACGGGAAGCAAGCTGCTTCCCCTACAAAATCCAAAATTTGAGATTACGAAAATAACATCGGCCATCGAACTAGTCGCGCGTTGATCTTTCGCCCGGCCAGTGCCCTAGTACGTTGTCGATGCAGGGCGATCTCGAGCGCATTTTATTTGACGAGACGGCGATTCTTCGCCGACTGGACGAAATCGCGGCGCAAATTTCAAACGATTACCGTGATCGCGAGTTGACGGTGATCGCGGTCTTAAACGGGAGTTTGGTATTCATGGCGGATTTGATGCGACGAATTCCGCTGCCGCTGAAATTGGACTGTTTGAGCGTGGCGAGCTATCACGGAAAAACCGAGCCAAGTGGCGAAGTCATTTTTAAACAGATCGCCCCACCGGACGTGCAAGATCGACATATTCTCATTCTCGATGACATTCTGGACAGCGGTCACACACTCGCTGCCATTCGCGAAAAACTTGAAACAGCGAAACCGCGCAGCATCCGCGTGTGCGTTTTACTAAGCAAAAAGAAACGTCGCGCGCGCCATGTCGACGCCGATTACGTCGGCTTTGAGATCGAGGACGAATTTGTGGTCGGCTACGGTCTCGATTTCAGGGAGCGCTACCGCAATCTGCCCTGCATCGGCGTGCTGCGGAAAGAACTGATCGCCAGGCCGGATTGATTATCGATGAAAGTGCGCGTGCAATTTTATTCGCAGTTGCGCGATCT
>DMCG01000252.1:10497-14722 GCA_003445855.1 Spartobacteria bacterium
GAAGGTCCCCGCGTTGCGTTCGCGAGACAAAAGTATTCTCGTGGGCGCCGGCGTAGAATTCGTCGATCGCAATTACAAACTTCAACCGGGCGACGAAATTTCGATCATGCCGCCGGTGCAAGGGGGGTAAGATCGACAATTGAACTGTAGGGGAAGCAGTTTGCTTCCCATGGGACAACAACATTGTCCCCTACAGGTTCGGTTGGAATTCAGTCGCGGAAGTTTTTGAAATCCGTCGCTACGCCGAAGTCGCGGCTGCGGACGAATTGGATGACGGTTTGGAGATCGTCCTTCTTTTTTCCGGTGACGCGAATTTGTCGATCTTGCAACTGGCTTTGCACCTTGAAACCTTGCGACTTGATGGCTTGGACAATCTCTTTGGCTTTGTTGCCTTCGAGCCCCTGCTGAATTTTCAATTCCTGCCGCGCGTGGCCAAGCGGTGAGATGGCCGGCTCGACTTGCTCGATATTGCGAAGATCGACACCGCGCTTGGAAAGCTTGCCGATGACAATCTCGCGCAGGCCGCGCAACCGCGCCGCATCTTCCGCAGTCAGCGTGATCTTGTCTGTCTCATAAAGGATTTCAGCGGTGACGCCTTTGAAATCGAAACGGGTAGCGAGTTCTTTGCGCGCCTGGTTGAGCGCGTTATCAATTTCCTGTTTGTCTATTTCGGAAACGATGTCGAAGGAAGGCATTTGCAATATCGAATCTGTCCTTAGGGATTTACCTCAACGATTTTGATGTTCCCCTCCATCGCGTGAATTTTGACATCGGGCCCAGGGTTCGTGCCGATGAGTGTGTCGATCTTCGTGAGCTGGCCATTTCGCTGTTTCTGCTCGGTAAAATCGCTGGCAACTTTGCCGTTGAGAGATTCTGCGACCAAATGAAATGAGGCATCCCCGGGAATGAAGGCGCGGGCGTTTCCCCGCGCAATTTTCGCGTCAACCGAAAATGACCGCTGCTCCCACCAATCGTAGCCGAGGTCGAGCCCTCCGTTGTTCACCGCGAGGCGCAGATCGCCAAAGCAATTGTGCCCATAGAGTCGCCCAGTGGTGAGGCTGGCGTCCACGTTTCCGCCGCGGATGCCGTCGATCGACACTTCGCCATTAATCAATTCCACACGTGTTATCTTCGACGTTTCCGGAACGATGATGATATAATCGACTGTGCCGGAACGATCGAAAAGGCCCCAGCGCGGCATCGGCGGAAAATTCGTTTCAATCGAAACGGAGTGAGGTTGCACCGAAATATTGACCGCAATTTTGTTCAGCCGATCCGCGGAGTATGCCTTTTTGATTGCTTGCACTGTCATTTCGGGCTTGTCCGAGCCGTAGATTCGAATGGAGCCGTCCCGGTTGCGAATGCTGAAATTCGCGGCCGGGTCCACCACATAGTCTTTTTCAGTTACCTGCTCCAGTGGTTGTTCAATCGATTCCCCGCAACCGGAAAGAAGCGCGCATAATAATGGGACCAATCGCAGAGAGCGGCCTATGTTCATCTCGACTGCCGCGCCAGGCCCGCGCTCAAAGATAGCCGAGCGCACGGAGGAAATCGATTGCCGCAACTGCGCCGTTCGCAATCGCCAGCGCCGCTGTAGCCACGATGAGAGCAAAAAGCGCGGCTTCACTCGCGAAATTGCATCGTGCCTCTTTGCGGAAATAGTCTCGGCTGATGTTGCGAAACGACGGGGCCGGAACATTTCCGCAATGCCCGCCGCTAAGATCGACATATGAAGGCGCCTGATAATTGCAATCGATGATCGGGGAAAGACGCGCAAGCCGGTCACCACGCTTGCGTGGTCTATCCGTGGTAGCAGTTGGTTTCATATCTTTTGGTTGAATTACTATTTCCCATAAGATGCGTTCCGCATTCGCATTGAATTCAAATTGTTTCCCACACGCTGTCAATCGCCGCGCCGCGAAGCAAGGCATACTCGCGCTTTGCCAAGTTCCCAAAAGTAAGTGCATCGAATACGGTTTGCCTCCGCGTCGCCAGCTTTTAATATCGGTCGAGTTAATCGGCTGAATTGTGCTAAGACTGTCTCGATCCTGGTGGGATTGTCTGTTCGCTATCGCGGCGATCGCAGGCGCAAGCGTTTTGATTCTGATTTCGCTCCATAATTTCCCAAGCGAAGCGCAGCCGCCGCAGAACCGTCCCATCAAATCGCAGATCGCCGGTTATGTCAGCTCGAACACGTGCCGATCGTGTCATTCCGGAAATTACGCGACCTGGCACGCGTCGTTTCATCGCACGATGACCCAGGTGGCAACGCCGGCCAGTTTGCCGGAGAACATGGATCAACTCCAACTCGCATTCAACGGGAGCGAATACAAAGTGGAACGTCGCGGTGACGCGTTCTTTGTGCACAAGCGACGGGAAGGCGCCAGCTACGGTGACGGGAAACAGATCGTGCTCGTGACCGGTTCGCATACCTTGCAAGTCCCGTGGCTCGAGACCGGCCAGGGCCGCACGCTGGAACAGTTTCCGTTCGCCTACATCGTCGCGGAAAAAATGTGGGCGCCGGTCAGCGAGACATTCCTGATTCCGCCGGACCTGAAAGAATATTATTCGATCGGGGCGTGGAACGGCGCGTGTATGGACTGCCATGTCACGCAAGGCCAGTCGCGTTTTGTCCAAGGCAACAAGTGGGATTCGCAAGTCGCGGAGTTCGGGATTGCGTGCGAGGCGTGTCATAGCGAAGGAGCTGCACACATCGCGCTCAATCGCAATCCCATCCGCCGTTTCAAGATTCATCTCACGACGAAGTCTGACCCGACCATGACGAATCCCTCGCGCCTGAAGGGTCCGGACTCAGCGCTCGCCTGCGGTCAATGCCACAGCGTCTGGGCCTTTAACAACATGGCGGATAAAATCGATTTCAATCGTCACGGCGCCAGCTTCCGTCCCGGCGGGCACGATCTTGCGCAGCGTTTTGTCGTGCAGCCAAACGCATCGGATCACAGTGACCAGAAAGATTTTATTCGCCGGACCGAGCCGAATTTTTTCAGCAACCGATTCTGGGGTGATGGAATGATTCGAGTGACGGGCCGCGAATTCAACGGCGTGCAAGCCTCGCCGTGTTTTCGCGGCGGCCAATTCTCCTGTCTTTCCTGTCACGAAATGCATCTCGATTCGCCGGGCCAAACCAGCGCGCAAACGTGGGCGCGCACTGGCCAGTTGAAACCGAAAATGGAATCCGACGCGGCGTGTCTGCAATGCCACAAAGATATGAGGGCAAGACTCGTCGCGCATACTCATCATCCCGCCGATTCCTCCGGCAGCCGCTGTTACAACTGTCACATGCCGCGCACGACATTTGGTCTGCTGCACGCGATGCGTAGCCACCAGGTCTCGTCTCCGAGCGCACAGGAAAGTGTCACGTATGGAAGGCCCAACGCCTGCAATCTTTGTCATCTCGATCAAACGCTCGCGTGGACTGCGCAGAAATTGCACGCATGGTATAACGAACCCGTGCCGAACTTGTCGCAAGATGATCAAACCATCGCTGCGGCTGTGCAGTGGATCGTGAAGGGCGACGCCGGCCAGCGAGCGCTCATCGCCTGGGGTCTCGGCTGGGAGCCCGCGCAAAAAATCGCGGACCGCGGCTGGTTTTATCCTTACCTCATTTACAGCCTGACCGATCCGTATGCCGCGGTTCGCTTCGACGCGTGGAAATCACTGCAAACGCTGCCCGGTTTCGCAAATTTTTCTTTTGACTACACCGCGGCCGAAGGCGTTCTCAGCGAAGCGTCCGCGCGCGCTTATGAAAAATGGTTGCGCGAAGTGCGCTCCCCAAACGCAACTTACCGGCCAGAGACGCTGCTCGATTCGGATGGACGTTTGCAAAGAGATATTTTGCAACGGCTTCGAATTGAGCGCGACGATAAGCCGATCATCCTGGCGGAATAATGCAAGCAACTGCCCGCGCGCAAACTATCAAAAAGAAGGCCGACCGAAATTTACGGTTCGGCTGGTGGTCGCTTCTTATTTTCCTGTTGTTCGGCGGTGCGCTGGAAACATTGCACGGCTTTAAGATTGGCTGGTATCTCGATGTCGGCAACGAGGTGCGGCGATTGATGTTCACGCTCGCGCACGCACACGGCACACTCCTGGCGCTGGTGAACATCGCCGCCGGATTAACCGCGCGAAGTGTTGTGCGCTTCGACCTCCGGCCGTCGAGCTCATTCGCATTGATCTGGGCGGCGATCC
Source organism: Spartobacteria bacterium (assembly GCA_003445855.1). GTDB lineage: Bacteria > Verrucomicrobiota > Verrucomicrobiia > Chthoniobacterales > UBA10450 > UBA10450. Next base: position 14,707 of record DMCG01000252.1, read on the forward strand.
TTCTCCCCGCCGGATT
>DMCG01000120.1:0-4301 GCA_003445855.1 Spartobacteria bacterium
TCACCAATTTTGGAAAATTGATGGACCCGCTGGTCGATAAAATCATGATGGCAGCCGCATTTATTTCCTTGGTGCCGCTCAAGGCCATTCCAGCCTGGGCGGCAACCACGGTGGTGGCGCGCGATTTTTTGATCACGGGATTGCGAATGATGGCGAGTTCGAAGGGTCATGTTTTGCCGGCGGAACGGCTCGGCAAACAGAAGACTTCGTGGCAGGTGATCACGGTGATTTTTTTCCTTGCCTTGCTTTCAATGCACGAGCTGCGTTATGCGAATGAAACATCGACATGGTGGTTTCGCGCCTGGCATGAAGCGGGTCCAATCCTTGTTTGGATCACGGTGGCGTTAACGGTTTATTCCGGCCTCGGTTACATGTGGCGGCATCGCGAGCTCATCTCGCCGGATCAATGATTGAGCCGCCTCTCGCGTAGGACAGCGGGCAACGGGAATCGAACCCGCACACGTTTCCCTCGCTCATAGGTGAATCTTCATAGGTAATGTTGCCGAATCGCGCCTTGACGTGCCGACATTTTGCCATAACTTGTCACAACTATGACAACCGTAAAAGTCGGCACAACGATCATCAAAATCTATCACGGCAAAGGGCGGCTCAGACCGGGATGCGAGGAGAAGCATTATGATCAATTCACGGTCACGTATCGCGAGAATGGCAAGCGTAAGCGCGAAAACTTCGGGAATCTCGCCAAAGCGAAAGCGCGCGCGCACGAGATCGCCGTTCTGATCGAACGCGGCGAGCGCGACGTGCTGAAACTCACGAACGCTGATCGGAGCAGTTATCTTTCCGCTATTCGATTGCTAGAACCGCACGGCATCCCGCTTCACGCCGCGGTCTCTGAATACGTCTCGGCTCGCGCTGAGCTTAACGGAGAGTCGCTTCTGGCAGCGATCAAAGAACACGTCCACAGACAACACCGAGTGATCGACAGGCCGATATCGGAGATTGTCGATCAAATGTTGAAGGCGAAGAAAGCTGCCGGATTGTCCAATCGCTATATCTGGTCGCTCCAAAGTCACCTGGCCCGGTTTGCGTCTGCGTTCCGTATCGGCATCGGCTCGATTACCGCGCCATTGATCAGTGAATGGCTGGAATCGTTGAAGGTTGGTCCGCGCTCGCGGAATAACATCCGGCTCTCAATTATCACGCTTTTCAGATTCGCCCGCGGGCACGGCTACTTACCAAAGGGCGAAGCAACCGAAGCTGAGGCTACGCTGAAAGCCAAAGACACCGGCGGCAAGATCGACATTTTCACCCCGCAGGAGCTTTCCGATTTGCTCAAAGGCGCAGATGAAGAATCGCGGCTGTATATCGTGATCGGCGCGTTCACCGGCGTCCGTTCCGCCGAACTTTTGCGCCTCGATTGGAGCGACGTGAATTTCGAGCGCGGGCACATTACGATCAGCGCGCACAAATCCAAAACAGCAACGCGCCGTCTTGTGCCGATCTTGCCGAATTTAAGTCAATGGCTGGCATCGTATCGTAATCAGGTCGGAAAGATTTTTGCTACGCGCGCCGCTCGCCGTGCGCGATCAATCGCGAAGAGCTGGCCAAACAATGTGCTCCGGCATTCGTATGCGACCTATCGATTGGCGATCACTCACGACGCCGGACGCGTGGCGTTGGAGATGGGCAACTCGCCGAGTATGCTGTTCCGCAATTATCTTGAACTAGCGGATGAGCAAACTGCTACTGCTTGGTTCGCGATCGGTCCGAAACGGCCGAAGAACGTGGTCGCGATGGCGCAACGCGCGTAGGCAATTCGCGAATCATTTTAGCGAGACCATCCAGCATCTCCGCGCCTTTTTCATCCAGACTGAAGATTTTTGATTGGTGAATCGACTCAATTCCTTCAAGTAGCGGAATCGCCGCGACCAGATCGCCGAAGAATTTCCGCTTCCATAGCATTGCGAGAATGGAGATATACGAACAGGCTAACGCCTTCTCGACAGGGCTGACCCTGGTTTTCTCTTCGGCTATCTGAAATAGCTTTTCCGCACGCTGCCGCCGACGCTGGCTGATTCGTCGGGCGCGCGTCGCTATGGCTGGCACGGTGGCCCGGTGTGCAGCACGTACTCATACTGAGGAGCTCAGTTGTCCCGCGAAAGCACGACTAAGAATACTTCGCCCCAGTCGCGTCGCGCGTTCGAGATTCGTCGCAACGATGGCTTGCAACTGGTCAATTACCGATAGCCGCCGCTCTACCTCTGCCACAATGCGAAGTTGTTCGGCGAAAGGTGGGACGGGAAGTACGATTGATTTGATCTCGCCGAGATTGAGTCGCGGGCGACCGACGCCGTGAACCATGCCCTTTGTTCTTTTGCGAACCGGATCGGAGTTAAGTGCTGCATTCATGTATTTCACCGCAATCTCGCAGTGCGGTCTGAAACGGATGCAGGCGGCTTTGACGATCGCAGGGCCCAGCGCTGGCGGAATTACGCACGAGCGCGGCGGGTTCTCACCGAACGCGGCGATCACGAGATCGTCTGCGAAGACACGATGTTTCTGGAGCCGCCGAAAGTGTGCTTCTGAGATGTGTGCTTCTTCATCAACGTAAACTCCATCCCCGACATTTTGCAGACGAATGACGCGAGGCCCGCTGTCAGTGTAATGCTCGGTTTTCAAATTCGAACCGAAGGGACCATCTGTGATCGAGTTTGGTTCAGGGGCAGCGAGCTGCTCAATTGTCGCCCACGTCCAACCTTCTGGTTGGGTTGGTAAGTTGGTCGTCATCGGTACGAAAGGCTCTTTGTATTTCCCTTTGCCGTTCCATTTTTTGTGACGCTCCTTGAGAATGCGTCGAAGAAGAATGTCGGCAGATTCGCAGCTACGATTTTCTTTCCGGGCGAATTCGGCTTCGGTTGGGACGAGGCGGCCGTCGCATGCTGCTTTCAACACACCGGCGCGGTAGCGTTTCAGCGCGGCTTGCGCGCCTTTCAGTGATGACACTCCCGCCTCGAATCGAGTGAACTGTTTTTCAATCTCCGCTACGATGCGCTGTTGTTCGTCCAGCGGCGGAATCGGAAGGAATTCGAGAACGAGCGGGTCGCGAACTTCTTCATCAGCGGAGGTTGAATCTGCGGCCGAGGCGACCGCGCCTTTGCGCAGCATGGCGTTTTTGTTTCGCGAAAGAGCGGTGCGTTCGTAGAACTGCGAGGCAATCTGGCGACCGAGCTGGCGCACACTCCAGCCGCCGCGCAGCGCCTCAGCATGATAGAATTCCCGCGCGGGCGGGTTTTTCACTGAGAGCAGGCGCACATAATGCGACCACGGCAGCGGGAAGGCGCTGGCCAGATCAGCGGGGGTAAAGGGACTCATCGCGGATTTTCCAGACAGCATTCCCTATACCTTTGGTCTTGCGTTCTGCCGTATGCCCCCCGCTCCAGTGGATTACTCCACGCAGGCGCCGTGGATTAGATCAAATCCGCGCCGGTCCTTGCAGGGACGGACTTTGTAAGCGTGTGTGTCTGTCATAAAACTGTCATGACGATGGCCGGCTGTCCCGCGTTCTACTACAGTAAAAGGCAATAGCGGGCAACGGGAATCGAACCCGCATGGCCAGCTTGGAAGGCTGGAACTTTACCATTAAGCTATGCCCGCGCGCGGATTAAGCTGCCGCGACCGATCACGGCTGCCAAGTTCTTTTTAAGGCAGGGCCGGCTCAAATGCTGCGCGTCGCGAAAGCTTTCGCGGTGGTGGCACGCGCGATTTGCTATTCCGCCTGGCGAGGTCTAGCTACTGAAATTATGAAACTCGCCTGCCTTTTGATTACAGTGGGCATCTGTTTGCTTCTGCCTGCCCGCGCCGACCTCACCATCGTGCAAAAAGTCGAAGGAGCGGGCCAGGGCGGCGAGATGACCATCAAAATAAAAGGCGATAAAGCGCGCATCGATGCCACGCCAAAAATGACCACCATTATCGATGGAAAAACCGGCGAGATAACTAATCTGATGAACGATCGGAAAAAGGTCCTCCGCATCTCAGCCGAAAAAATGAAGGCCGCCGCGGAAATGATCGGCAAGTTCAACGGGAAGAACGAAACCGTTGAAAAAGCAAAACTTACTCCCACTGGACAGAAAGAGACCATCGGCGGCTACGAAACCGAGCAATATGTTTACGAGACACCCTCTTTCAAAGCGACCTATTGGATTGCGTCCAAGTATCCAGACGGCGCCGCCATTCTTAAACAGTTGCAGTCTCTCAACTCGGAAGCGTGGAACCCAAAGCGCATCGGAATGCCTGATTACCGTGATTTCCCTGGTTTGCCGCTCAAAACGATCGTGTCG
>DMCG01000120.1:4582-4952 GCA_003445855.1 Spartobacteria bacterium
ACGCTTACTTCCATTAAACAGGATCCGTTAAATGACGCCGAGTTCGCTATTCCGACAGATTTTCAGGAAGTGAAAGTGCCGGAAATTAACGCGCTTCCACAAAACGAAAAAAAGCCGGCCGCGGAAATTTCGCCGAAACCTTAGCCGGAGCGGGCTGAGTCGCGTGCGTCCGCTGTTGTTGCTTGCCTCCAATTCTCCCCGCCGGCGTCAACTACTGGCCGATGCCGGTTTTGAATTTGCGACCATCGCGCCGCATGTCGCGGAAAAATCCGATGTCGATCTTACGCTGCGCGAGCTCACTATCTTTAACGCGATACGCAAAGCGATATCGATTGCGCGCGCGCATGCGGGAGAAATCGTGCTCGCGGCC
>DMCG01000029.1:0-3960 GCA_003445855.1 Spartobacteria bacterium
GACGACTTCTTCCCAACGTGCGGCTGCTTTCTTAAACGCAGCTTCGTGTTCCGGCCAATCGTGCAAGATAGCTGGATCGAAGTCGGCGCCTGATGGCCACACCAGTGTGTGCACTTCAGGATCGAGCCTGACGCGAGCGAATTCTGCCGGATCTCGTAACGGACCAAACAATTCTCCGCGCAGAACCGGTTCGAAATCAATCGCGCGCGAAAGTCCGTCGTCGAACTGGATGCGCAAAGTGTAAGGCGCGGTTTGCTCGAAAGCGGTCACGCGATAAATCGGATGTTGCATCGCTCTAATTTATCGCAAAGGATCAACTGGCGCAGGTCTTTTTCCGTTCCGCAGCAATTCCCAATCGGCCAGCAGTTCATCTTGGTGCAATTCCGCCCACGCTTCGATCAGCCGCTGCTGGCGTTGTGGTACTGAGCCGCTCAGCAAAATGACCGGCGAGACCGAGAAGACAGCCACGTCCTCCTGATAATACGCGTGAAAATGCGGCACGTGATGGCGTTCCGATGGCTCAGAGAACATCCGAATAATGATTCCGTAGAATCGTGAAATTTCCGGCACGATTCAGAGTTTGATTGATCGACGGCTGCTTTCAAAGCGAAAGTCATCTGCGCCTGCCGCGCCGCAGCTTCGGCGAAGGCGGGCAATCCCCGAAAGCTTTCGGGGTTAATTTCTGCTGCCCAAGAGAATTGCGCCACGAATCACCGATCAGTGATCACCAATCACCAATCACTTCAACTCATCGGAGTGCTCATCGAAAAAGCCCGAGCCGGAGTGGCAATTGATGAGCATGTGCCGGAGCTAAAGGCGTAAGTCGTCAGCGAAATCATCATCACGCAATTGCGTCGGAGCCGCTTAGCTCTTCCGTTTCTCGTCGAGATCGATCGCGTCGGCGATCGTCACGATGTCGGTGCGGTGGGACACGCCGTGCTTCTGCTTCAGCTCCTCCAACCGCGCCGTCGCAAAATCGTTCCAGCCGAACTTCGATATGAAATGATTCCAGATTAAGCGGTCGTCGTCATTCAGCTGCCGCCCTTTCTCGAAGCACCACTCCAGAATTTCTTCGTTGGTTCCGCCGGCCAGCACGCGCTCGCGCAGCTCGGGATAATTTACTCGGAGGAAGCCGACGCATCGTTTATCGAATCCCTCGCCCAAGTTCGCATGGTAATCCTCGGTTAGCTCGCCGCGCGCGTGGAGCCGAATCTTGTCCAGCATCCGCGGGAAATACATCATCCCGCTCGTCATCTCTCTCGGGCTTTTCGGATACGTGCTCATCCGAAAAAGTAATTGAACTCACCGCAGATTGCACAGATTTCCGCCGATCAGAAAAACAATCAGGAAACCATGAACCCAAGAAGAGCGAGTATCGAAAAACCGGCGGAATCGAAACGAATTCCTGTTTTCCTGGATTCCTGATTCAACTTGTTCGGCGAAGATGAAAATCTGCGCTTCGTTCATGGCCGTGCTCGGAGTGCTCATCGAAAAAGTCCGAGCTCGCCATGGGACGAGTCCGGCCGGCCGGCGGACCGGACTGGCTATTGATAAGCATGTCGCGGAGCTACTGCTGGCGCTTTATTGAGTTAACGCTGTAATCTTGGCAGCGCATCCATGTGCATCGCGAAGAATCTGTCGTTCCCAGAACCGAACAACAACCCATCCGTCTCTCTTTAAACGGCGATTGACCAGTCGGTCGCGCGCCCTGTTGCGCTCAATCTTCGGAAACCAATATGTCTGATTGCTTTTATGTTCCAACCGTCGACGGACTCCCCATCGGTAACCGTGCCAAAATTCGCTGTCGCAGAAGATTGCAATTCGCCGCTTAACAATCACGAAGTCAGGTTTGCCGAAGATTGGGTATTGCTTGCGATACCGAACGCCAACTCGCCACAGGGCCTTCCCCAGCCTATTCTCGATTTCGGAGCCGGTAGACCGGACTCGTGACATCGTATAGTGGATTTGTCTCCTACTCGGCGACTTCTTCGCCAGTTTCTTCGCCTTTTCCTTCAACTGGATACTCTTCAATAAAATCAGCGAGGCGCTGCGCCGCGAGCCATTCTAGACGTCGGGCTTGCATCAAAAGCGTCCGACGCAGGCCCTTCGACACATTTCGCTCGCTAATAACGCGGGCAAGATTCGCGATAGTTGAAGCGCGACGAGCGATTCGCGTGTCAGGATGCTTTCTCAGTTCGTAAAGGCCTTCGGGGATAATTCGGCTGCGATAGGACCGCGGTAACTTCACGAGCCGCGTTTTCGGAATGTCTTTTTCGTTGAGAACTGCTCCCAACTCGGATTCCTTTAAAACTTTTTGAAAAACCGTGTACTCAGTTGCGTTCAGCATCCTCTCGATGTCGCCTTTCTTAATATCCTCTGCGTAAAGCGGCCAAACCTCGATCTCAGCGACTTCAAATGGATCGAGAACGTTCATCGCCACCGCGTCGGTGCGTTGGTTCGTTAGGTGTCGCGCAATACGCGAACGCAATTTTTCTTCTGTTTGTCCTACGTAAATTGGCTCCGCGTCATAATCGTAGAAGGCGTAAGCGCCGTACTTTGCGTTGCCGATTTTTCGCCCATCCGAGTCCAGCGTATCGAGAAAGCGCCGGATCTCCGTACGGATAGCAGCTACTTCTGGAGAGACACCAAGCTTAGGCATATGCGACGCGCTGCGGACGATCGGCCCTCGATTCCGGCGCATCGATTACGCTGTTGAGATAATGCTGTGCGATCCATTCAATCACCGGCACGCACACAGCATCCCCGAATCCGAATAACGCCTGATTGAGCGAGCCGCTAATGACAAAATCATCGGCTCCCATTAATCGCGCGCATTCGCGCGGCGTTAGTAGCCGCGCGTGAAATTCCCCTAACCCTGCCTTCACAAGGATTTGCCGTCCGCTTCCGCCGCGAGGCGTTCGCAGACACCCGGCGATTCCGTCCACTCTTAGCTCCGCCATTGAACCACCCGCGCGAACTCGACGAAAAACAGTTCCAAACGACCAACCGGCAGAATTGATCATTCGATCCGCAATGATTCGGTGGCGTTGGCTCATCTGGTTCAGCAAGTATGTCGTCCGCTTTTCGCTCCACCATTCTGGCGAATCGTGAGGAAGATTTTCGAGAATCGACGTCAACCGGCGTCGGGATTTCGGGAGCGCTGGCAAATCCCGCAGTCGCCAATTGATGCCGGGATTATTGAAAATGAATTCAGCAAGCGCGCGAGGTCGAAGCTCGCTTTCGAAGAATTCAGAGTCCTTCGGCTTTTCTTCAATCGATGAAATTTCATTTTCGGATGTTATCTCGGCTACAACAAAAAGGCGCGATCGACTCTGCGGCACAAAATGGATTGCGTCGATGATGAAGGGATCAACAACGTATCCAAGCCGATTAAGTTCGAGCAACGCCGATCGAAAGTCGGCGCCGGAGTGGGATGTTAAAAAGCCAGTGACATTTTCAAGAAGTACGAAACGTGGCCGTCGCCGACGCATCTCGTGCAGAATCCGAATGAATCCATAAAATGCCGATGACTGTCTGCCCTTAAGTCCGGCGCGCGCGCCAGCAAGTGAAAGATCGTTACAGGGGAAAGAAGCAGTAGCGAGCGTTACTGTCGGAATATCATCTGCGCTAATTTTGTGGATGTCTTCGACAATGAAATGATCGTCGGCATCCTCGAAATGCGCCGTATACATCTCGTACTTGTCCTGGCAGATGTCGTTCGCAAACGCGATCTTCCAACCTTGGCGTTCTAATCCGATTCGCATCAAGCCCACACCGGCGAAAAATTCAGCAAATGTCTTTTGTTCGCGTAGCGGGAGATTGATCACGAACTACTCTCTACCTTCAGTAGCCGCTTAACGCACGCTGTTTTTGTCCACTATCGGCTCAGCAAAGCAAACAGCCGGACTCTTTCGAGTCCGGCTGCTGTAATTCATTGTTTGTATCGGCTTAGCCCCGAAA
>DMCG01000029.1:4237-7405 GCA_003445855.1 Spartobacteria bacterium
TCCTTTTCAGGAAGCTCCGTCACGAGCGCTTCGGTGGTGAGCAACAGGCCGGAGATCGACGCGGCGTTTTGCAACGCACTGCGCGTGACCTTGGTTGGATCGACAATCCCCGCCTTCACCAAGTCGGTGTATTCGCCGGCGGCGACGTCGTAGCCTTCGTTGCCTTTGCGTTTCTTGATTTCTTCGACGATGAGCGCGCCTTCCTGGCCCGCGTTGTCGGCGAGTTGACGGGTCGGCTCTTCGATCGCGCGGCGCACAATGGCCACGCCGACTTTCTCGTCGCCGTCGAGGCCCCTGATGTTGTCGAGCGCTTTCTGCGCACGGATGAATGCGACACCGCCGCCAGGGACGATGCCTTCCTCAACCGCTGCGCGAGTGGCGTGCAACGCGTCTTCGACGCGCGCTTTCTTCTCTTTCATCTCGGTCTCGGTCGCCGCGCCAACGTTGATGACGGCCACGCCGCCCGCGAGTTTGGCCAGACGTTCCTGGAGTTTCTCGCGATCGTAATCGCTCGTCGTCTCTTCGATCTGACGGCGAATTTGCGCGACGCGACCCTTAATATCGACCTGCTTGCCTTCGCCTTCGACAATGGTGGTGTTCTCCTTGTCGATGGTGACGCGCTTGGTGCGGCCGAGCTCTTCGAGCTTCACGTTCTCGAGCTTGATGCCGAGATCTTCCGTGATGCAACGTCCGCCGGTGAGCACCGCGAGGTCTTCCAGCATCGCCTTGCGACGATCGCCGAAGCCCGGCGCCTTGACCGCGCACACTTGCAACGTGCCGCGCAATTTGTTCACGACCAAAGTGGCGAGCGCTTCGCCTTCCACGTCCTCAGAAATAATGAGGAGCGGCCGGCCGGCTTTCGCAACTTTCTCGAGCAACGGAAGCATGTCCTTCAAGCTCGAGATTTTTTTCTCGTGAATCAGGATATAAGGATTTTCGAGCACGGCTTCCATGTCTTCCGCGTTCGTGACGAAGTAGGGCGACAGATAACCTTTGTCGAACTGCATGCCCTCGACGACTTCGAGCGTGGTCTCGATCGATTTCGCTTCCTCGACCGTGATCGTGCCGTCCTTGCCGACCTTGTCCATGGCGTCGGCAATGATCTCGCCGATCGTCTTGTCCCAGTTGGCCGAAACGGTCGCGACCTGCGCGATCTCGGTGCGATCGCTGACTTTCTTGGAGATTTTCTTTAGCTCCTCGACAATCGCTTCAACGGCCTTGTTAATGCCGCGCTGCAACGACGTCGGGTTCGCGCCCGCCGTGACGTTGCGCAGTCCCTCTTTATAAATGGACTCCGCCAGAATGGTCGCCGTGGTGGTGCCATCGCCCGCGATGTCCGAAGTTTTCGACGCGACTTCGCGCACGAGCTGCGCGCCCATATTTTCATACGGATCTTCCAGCTCGATCTCTTTCGCGACCGTCACACCGTCCTTCGTGATCGTGGGACTGCCGAATTTCTTGTCGAGAACCACATTGCGCCCGCTCGGTCCGAGCGTGGCCTTAACGGCTCTCGCCAGTTTCTCGATGCCGCGCAGCAACGCGTGCCGCGCATTTTCATCAAATTGTAATTGTTTAGCTGCCATAAGTTAGTTCCTAGTTGTTGGTTAAAAGTTGAGAGATGAATCAGGAACAGAGGAACGCAGGAAAGAAGAACAACAGAAATTCATTTCCTGTTTTCCTGCTTTCCTAATTAGTCCCTTTTCTTCCTTCATCAGTTCCTAATTTCCTTATCCGATGATGCCGAGGATGTCGTCCTCGCGCATGATCAGGTAAGACTCGTTGTCGATCTTGATTTCGGTGCCGCCGTATTTCGAAATGAGAACCTTGTCTCCTTTCTTCACGGTGAACTCCACCTTTTTGCCTTCTTCGTTCACTTTGCCCGTGCCGAGAGCGACGACTTTGCCCTCCTGCGGTTTTTCCTTGGCGGTATCGGGAATAATGATCCCGCCTTTTTTTGTTTCCTGCTCTTCAATCGGCTGCACCAGCACCCGATCTCCAAGCGGTTTCACATTAACTGCTGCCATAAGTTATCTCTTTCTTTGTTTCTGTTTTTGGGTTGAGCCGGCGACTGTCGATCTTGTGACAACCGCCGGCAAATTGTTTTCGTTATTTCTTCTTGTCTTCGTCGACGACTTCGAATTCCGCATCGACAACGTCGCCGTCACCGCCGGGCTTGCCTGCGCCTTGTTCGGCGCCGCCACGCGATTGCGTTTCTGGTCCGGGCTGCGGACCGGCCTGAGCACCTTGGCCCGCGGAAGCCTGCTTGTAAAGCTCGGCGCTGATCTCCTGGAACTTGTTCTGCAGATCGTCATAAGTCCGCTTCATCGCGTCGGTGTCGTTTTTGTTGATCGCGTCGCGTACCGCGGCGATCGCGTCTTCGACGGCTTTCTTCTTGTCGCCGGAAACCTTGTCACCCAGTTCTTTTAACTGTTTCTCACACTGATACGCGAGCATGTCGGCGTTGTTCTTGATCTCGATTGCTTCCTTGGCCTTCTTGTCTTCTTCAGCGTGCACTTCGGCTTCGCGCTGCATCTTATCGATCTCGTCTTTCGAAAGACCGGAGCTGCCGGTGATGGAAATTTTTTGTTCCTTGCCGGTGCCGAGGTCTTTGGCCGAGACGTGCAGAATGCCGTTCGCATCGATGTCGAAGGTCACTTCAATCTGCGGAACGCCGCGCGGGGCCGGCGGAATTCCATCGAGATGGAACGTGCCGAGATTTTTGTTGTCGCGCGAAAGCGGCCGCTCGCCTTGCAACACTTTAATTTCCACGCCCGACTGATTGTCGCTGTAAGTCGAAAAGATTTGCGACTTGCGCGTCGGGATGGTGGTGTTGCGCGGAATCATCGGTGTTGCCACGCCGCCCGCGGTTTCAATCGCGAGCGTCAACGGCGTAACATCGAGAAGCAGCACGTCTTTCACGTCGCCCTTGAGCACGCCGCCCTGAATCGCCGCGCCCACCGCGACGACTTCATCCGGATTCACACCTTTGTGCGGCTCTTTGCCGGTAATGCTGCGCGCGATCTCCACAACTTTCGGCATGCGCGTCATACCACCAACGAGCACCAGCTCGTTGATTTCCTTCTCGGAAAGTTGCGCGTCTTTCAAACATGCTTTCACCGGCGGAATCGTCCGTTGGAATAATTCATCCGTCAGCTGTTCCAGCTTCGA
>DMCG01000245.1:0-7105 GCA_003445855.1 Spartobacteria bacterium
CCGCCGGTCTTCGAAAATGTCGTCGCGCAAATCAAAGAAAACGCAGTTGCATATTCGCTTTTCGCCCTGGCACGCTCCTTCCTGGAAAAACCCGAGCGCTACGAGGTCCGCTTGACCGCAGAGTCTGAGTCGCCTCTCTACCAGCTCGGCGAGAATGGCGCAGTTGTTTTCGATCGAGAATTCCTCGAGCAGAGCGCGTTTCGACTCGCGCACGAAGATTTTTACAAAATCGAGATCACGCTGGCGGAGCCGATCAAAGGAAATTTCTCGAACGTTGCCCGTTGCCGATCCAGCGGAACGCTCCTTGGCCCGACCAATCATCACAACTATCAACCGCAGCTTCGGGGCCTATACGAGCAGCGCTTCAGCCGGCGGATGAGTTTTGCCGATTATCAACGCCAGATCGAGATCGTGACCGATCCCGCTTTGGTCGAACAATGGAAGGAACAGACGCGCAAGATCGTCACATATACGACCGTCCGCGAAGAAACTTCTTCCACTTTCAATTCGGCCGCGGACGCCGAGCAGCATTTCCGGCAAAATTATTTGCCGGGATTGCTGCGCAGTGCTCAGGAAGTTACCATCACTGGCGTCCACAGCCGGCGTTTACCCGATCGCGCACTCCATCGCGCGATCGAGGATGCGTGGACGCGCGAGACCCGCTCGCCTTCGGAAATAATGCAGGAATTGGCAGGCCGATTTCGCGAAGCTGGGCTCCATATTTTTCGGCACCGCCGCGGGATGTTGTTCGTCACGTCCATCCGTGTGCGGGCATTCGTTCACGATCAAGCCGGCGTGTCTCCATCCGTGAACGCGATTCTCGAAACACTGACCGCGACGCCCGGCATCACTCGGAAAGAGCTTGCGGAAAAGTTGCTTGTCGATCTTGCAAATGAAGAAGCAGAACGCGCGAAGTTGGCGCTCGCCTCCAATATGCACTGGCTGATCAGCGAAGGTTACGTGATCGAATTCAACGATGGTTCGCTCGATTTGCCGAAAGGAAAAGCGAAGAAAGAAAACGTTGTAGAGACAGCTGTCTCAGCCGCAAGCGATGATTCGGCCGCGACCGCGAAGGATGAAAAGGAATTAGTCGGCTCGACGGAGTCTCGCCCTGCCGAATCTCGACAAGACGAAGTCGTCGCGCCCGCGATGAATACCGAAGGCGAAACCGGCGATTAAATCACGCCGGACTTCTTCAGCGTCGCGTAAGCGCCATTTTTGTTGATCGTTTTAAGACCGCGAGCGGTCACGCGGAGGCGCACAAACTTCTTCAACTCCGGCACCCAGATGCGGTGCGAGTGCAAATTCGGTCCGAAGACACGCGGCACATTTTTCGTCACATGCCGGCCAACGCCGCCTTTTTTCTTGGCCATACCACGCCGATGTATGATGCTGCCACGCGCGGCTCTTGAACCTGTAATACGACAAACCTTTGACATAACTTAGACAAACACCGCGCCAAGTTCCGCGTGCTGCCCTCTGGGTCAAGCGAATCTTGAACGGCGATCACGCCCGGTGGTCAAATCTATCTCGCGGAAAACGCAGCTCGACTTCGCAAGATCGACAATCATATCTAAGGCATGGCGCAAAAGAATAATCACAAGCTGCGGATTGGAATTGTCGGTGCCGGAAATATTGTGCGCACGCGACATTTACCCGCTCTGCAGCGGCACGCGGAAGTGGAGATTGTCGCTGTTTCCAACTCGACCTACGAGAGCGCGGAGAAATTTTGCAGCGAAAATGTGCCGCAGGCTACGCCCATGCAAAACTGGGCCGATCTGCTTGCCCTGCACGATCTCGATATTATCTGGATCGGTACGCCGCCCTACATGCATTCGGCCGTGACCATCTCCGCGCTCGAAGCGGGCAAACATGTTTTTTGCCAGGCGCGTATGTCGATGGACCTGGCCGAAGCCGAGGAAATGCTCGCGGCATCAAAACGTTATCCGGAATTGGTCACGATGCTTTGTCCGCCGCCGTATGGAATGCGCGCCGATTTGCTTGTGAAAAAATTGCTCGCTGAAAATTACGTCGGCCGGCCGCATCACGTGCGGCTGCAAAGTTTCATGAGCGCTTATCTCAATCCCGAAGCCCCGGCGCATTGGCGGCAAAAGATCGAGATCAGCGGACTCAACGTGCTCACGCTCGGTATTTATGTGGAGGTGCTGCAGCGATGGCTCGGCGATATCACCGGCGTTTTTGCGCGCGGCAAGATTTTGCGCTCGGAGCGGCGCGGTTACGAAGTGATCGTTCCCGATTTGCTCAATGTGCTGTGCACCTTTGAGAACGGCGCCGAAGGCGTGCTCGAATTCAGCGGGGTCAACGCCTGCGCCCCATCCGACCGGGTTGAAATTTACGGCGATCACGGAACGCTCACCTACGATTTCGGGACCGACGTCGTCCGGGCCGGAAAGCATGGCGGACAGGAATTACACGCTGTCGATCTAACACCGGATTTGGAAAGCGAATGGCGGGTGGAGGAAGATTTTCTCGCCGCCGTGAAATCAAAGGGACGCATTCGGCCGCATCCGGATTTCGAGGATGGGGTGCGTTACATGCGCGTCGTACAAGCGGTGGCCGATTCGCGCGCGCGCAATGAGTGGGTCGCGATTAAAAAGTAATCGACAGCAGTATTTTCGGGTCTATATCGCAGATAGACCGAATAATTCGATCTAAACCTTGTTAGATGCTAGAGGACGCGCTACCAGCCGAGCTGCCGATTCCCCAGAAGCTGAAGACGTGCGCTATCTCCCTTGCTCATTTAGGCGTTCGAGGCGTTCGCGAAGTCGCGTGGCCGAGAGCGAAAGCTCTAGAAATTGTCTCCGCTTTGGAAGGCACCGCTTGGGCGATCCTCGGTGGAGTTGTTCTTGTCCTGCGCGATGGGGCATATACGCGTGCGTATGATAATTGGTACAGTGATCGGCGCTCGGACGAGACATGCTCCGATTTCGTGAAGCGGAGCCACCGTGAAACCCACAGCTATATTGAGCGTTATCCAGAAGGGAATGCCGTTGTGTCCTACGTGCTCGCGTTCAAGCAATGCATCTAACCAGGCGCTGCAGCTAACCGCTGGCCGGCGCGATGACCACCTTGAACTTATGAAACAGATTGTCGATGTTACGAAAGCTCGCTCCCGCCAGCGGTAGCTGAGCTCCTTCTCGTTAGGTGCTAGCGAACGCGACGACCGCGCGTTCGAGCAAATAACCGAGTAGCGCGGTGGCGGGCAGGGTGAAAATCCAGGCCCAGATGATTCGCTCGACCACGGTCCATTTCATTCCGCTGAAGCGTTTGACGGCGCCGACGCCCATGATGGAGGTGGAGATGACGTGGGTGGTGGAAAGCGGAATCCCGTAAAGACTCGCGCCTTGAATGATGAGCGCGGCAGTGGTCTCGGCGGCGAATCCGTGTACCGGTTGCAGTTTGACGACGCGATGACCGAGCGTGCGAATGATGCGCCAACCGCCCGCGGCTGTGCCGGCGGCCATGGTTAATGCGCACAGAACTTTCACCCACGTCGGCATGATGAAGGTGGGCGTTCTTAAAAAGTCGAGCCACGGCGGCAATTGATTGAAGCTGCCGGCTTTCGTGCCGGTGAACAGCGCGAGCGTGATAATGCCCATGGTTTTCTGCGCGTCATTCGTGCCGTGGCTGTGCGCCATCCAGGCGGCGCTGAAGATTTGGAGTTTGCCAAACGTGGTCTGGACAAAATGCGGCGTGAACCGGTGCAGCGCGACGAAAAGCAGGAACATGATCAGTCCGCCGAGGACGAATCCCATGACCGGCGAGCTCAACATCGGCACGATGACTTTCGGCCAGAGGGCGGTGCTCCATTTAATGACCGACCAATTACCGCGCGCAGTGGCGAGAGCAGCGCCGCAAAGTCCGCCGATGAGCGCGTGACTCGAGCTGGACGGAAGACCGAACCACCAGGTGGTGATGTTCCAAACAAAGGCGGCGATGAGCGCGCAGAGCACGGTCGTCATCGTGACGACGTTGGTGTCGACCAATCCTTTGCCTACGGTTGAGGCGACGGCGCCGCCGAGCATCGCGCCGGTGAGATTGAAAAATGCAGCCATGGCAATGGCTTGCCGCGGCGTTAACACTTTGGTCGAGACGACGGTGGCGATGGCGTTGGCCGCGTCGTGAAAGCCGTTCGTGTACTCAAACATGATGGCAGCGAGCACGACGATGATGAACGTGAACATGTCGATCTTGCGCGGGCGCGCGGAGGTTACGCGTACTTCAGCACTACTTGCAAAACGATGTTGCCGGCGTCGCGGCAACGGTCGATCACCTTTTCGAGCAATTCGTAAAGGTCGCGCAGAAAAATAATGTGCTTGGGCGAATACTCGCCCTGGTAAAGATCGCGCAAAAGTTCCAGCTCGAGCTCGTCGGCTTCGCCTTCGATCGTTTGCAGCTTGTCGTTCATCTCGCGCGCGGTTTTGATGTTCATGCCTTTGCGCAATTGTTTCACCATCGCGAGCACGGCCTCGGCCGCTTGATCGAGAAGCTCCACCTGTTTGCGAAAACTCCAGCCGTGCAAATCCTGCGGCGAAATCAGAATGCGCTCGCCGATTTTCTCGACCGTCTTCGGTATTTTATAAAGCGCGGCGCCCAGTTCCTGAATGTCTTCGCGTTCCAACGGCGTGATGAAGGTTTTGGAAAGCTGTTCGGTCAGCTCCTGGGTGATGCGTTTGTCCTCGCGCCGGCTTTCCGCAAATTTGGCCAGGTCCTGGGGCGACTCGTTCTGCTGCAACTTGCCGAGAAGATCGACAAGGTGATGCACGCTGCTGTCGGCCTGTTGCGCGCTTGCTTCGAGTAAGTCGAAAAATTTTTCGTCGTGTCCGAGTAGCTTTCCAATCGAAAACATAAATGCCTCCTTACAGCATCGTCCCGCGCATAATGAGCAAAGCGATGCTGAAGTAAATGATCAAACCGGTAACATCGACAAGTGTGGCCACGAACGGCGCGGAAGACGCCGCCGGGTCCGCGCCCACGCGGCGTAGAAGAAACGGTAGCATCGAGCCGGAAAGCGTTCCCCACAGCACCACGCCGACGAGTGCAATGCCTACGGTCAACGCGACCAGCGGCCAATCTTCTCCGTACGGTTGATGATGAAAATAGCGTTCGTCCACCACCGCCCAGAAACCGACGCGGATGGTGCCGATAACACCGAGGATCAAGCCTAACGCGAGTCCGGCCTGGATTTCGCGCCGCATGACGTGCCACCAATCGCGCAACGTCACTTCACCCAACGCCATCGCCCGAATCATCAGTGTGGATGCTTGCGAACCGGAATTGCCGCCGCTGGAAATGATCAACGGCAAAAACAGCGCGAGCACAAGCGCCTTGGCGAGTTCCTGCTGATAATTCGCCATCGCCGTCGCGGTCAGCATTTCGCCGAGAAACAAAATGATGAGCCAGCCCGCGCGTTTGCGCACCATCTGCCAAAGCGAAATGCGCATGTACGGCTCGTCCAACGCTTCCATGCCGCCGAACTTTTGGATGTCCTCGGTCGCCTCCTCTTCCGCGACGTCGAGCATGTCGTCGCTCGTCACGATGCCGACCAGCATGTCATTTGAATCGACCACCGGCAGCGCCGCGCGGTCGTATTTTCGGAAAACATTGAGCGCTTCCTCCTGCGAATCGTTCACCTTGAGGGCGGCGAACGTTTGATCTCGAATCTCGCTTACCTTGGCCGTCAGTGGTTTGAGCAGGAACTCGCGGATGCGTACGTCGTCGATCAGCTTGCCGCGATCGTCCACCACATAGATGAAGTTCAGGGTCTCAGTGTCTCGTCCGTGCTCGCGCACATAGTCGAGGACTTGTTGCACCGTCCAATCCTCAGGCACGGCGATGAAATCCGGTGTCATCAAACGGCCGACGCTGCCTTCGGGATAACCGAGGAGCGCTTGCGCAACGCGGCGTTCCTCCGGCGTGAGCAATCGGATTAATTGGCGCGCGGCCGCGCTCGGCATTTCCTCGAGCAATGCCGTGCGATCGTCCGGCGACATCTCGTTTAGAATCGCGACCACTTGTTCGTGCGCCATCGCGCGCAAGAGTTTTTGCTGCTCCTCGATCCCGATGTACTCAAAGACATCCGCTGCCAGCGTCGCCGGCAGCACACGGAAAATGATGACCTGCTCGTCTTCCGGAAGATCGAGAATCACTTCGGCCACATCCGTCGGCGGCCAGTCGGAAAACAATTCGCGCAGCGCCGCGAAATTGCGCGCGTCGATCAAGCTCTTGATTTCCGGCTGTAAAATTCTTCCGACCATAACTTTGTCGAAGTTAACGGCTCGCCGCGAGCGCCCGCGAAGTTTTTACCATTGGCCTTGGACAAGCGCAATCGATCAACACTTGGAATTTGCGCGAAAAGCAGTGAAGATAACTCCAATGCCTGCGACCTTAACCGGCTCGATGATTCAGCGCCAAATCGGCGACGACCACGTCTGCGTGCTCACGTTCGACCGCCCGGACTCGGGCGCGAACGTCTTTGACGCTGCCACGTTGAACGAACTGAATGAACATGTCGATCTTGTCCAGAGCGATGCGTCATTGCGCGGATTGATAATTACTTCCGCGAAGAAATCGATCTTCATCGCGGGCGCGGACCTGAAGACGCTTTTGAAGCAAGCGCAGACCGGTGAATTGCGCGATTTCATCGCCAGAGGGCAGCGCATTTTCAAGCGCATCGCCGCTCTGAAAATTCCGACCGTGGCCGCAATTCACGGCGCGTGCGCCGGCGGCGGCTACGAAATCACCCTCGCGTGCGATTATCGGGTCGCGTCGGATGATCCGGCGACGCGAATCGGTTTGCCGGAGACAACCCTTGGTCTCGTCCCGGCCTGGGGCGGTTGCACGCGCTTGCCCCGTTTGATCGGCCCGGAACGCGCGGCCGAAGTGATTTTGAAAGGCAAACTTTATTCCGCGCCGGAAGCATTGAAGCTTGGCTTGATCGATGAAATCTCGACGCGCGATCAACTTGTCGATCTTGCCCGGAAAAAATTGCGCGATGGAAAACGTAAGCCGTCGCCCGCGTCAAAGATCGACAAGGAACTTCTGGCGCCGCGCGAGAGCGGCAATGCAGCGCCGGCGCGCGCCC
>DMCG01000245.1:7373-8014 GCA_003445855.1 Spartobacteria bacterium
TGAATGCGATTGTCGATCTTGGCGAAACGCAATCGACGCGCAATTTGATCCGCAATTTTTTCCTGGCGGAAAAATACAAGAAAGGAACATCGAAAGCGCCGGCCGAAAAAGTTGTTCACGCCGCCGTGATCGGCGCCGGCGTGATGGGTTCCAGCATTGCGCAATGGCTCAGCTCGCGCGGCGTCACCGTAATTCTGCGCGATGTGAGCCGCGAGCAAATCGAGCGCGGCCTCGCTAATATCGAGAAAACTTACGCCGACGCAGTGAAGCGTGGCTTGATGAGCGAGGAAAAAGCGAAGCAAGGTCGCGCCCGCATCGTTGCCTCGACTGCGCCGATGGAATTGCGCGACGTCCAGGTCGTAATCGAAGCTGCCTCGGAAAAGATCGACATTAAAAAGGAAATCTTCCGCGATCTTTCCATGAAGGTTGGTCCGAAAACTATTGTCGCCACAAATACCTCCGCGCTCCCGATCAGCGAGTTGGCCGCTTGTACAATTTCACCAAATCACGTGATCGGGCTCCATTTTTTCAATCCGGTCAGCCGGATGAAACTTGTCGAAGTCGTTGTCGGCAAAGAAACCTCGGAAGAAACGAAAGAACACTCGCTCGCATTCGTCAGGCAAATCGGAAAGCTGCCCGTG
>DMCG01000245.1:8118-10023 GCA_003445855.1 Spartobacteria bacterium
CGGCAGCGGTTTTTACAAATACGAAGGTAAACAGCAGACGCCTAACGAATCGCTCGAGCAGTGGCGGCGCTCGACCGCGCGAAATGAAGATGTCGATCTTGCGCAGCGCCTTATCTTTCTCATGGTGAACGAAGCGGCGCGTTGCCTGGAAGAAAAAGTGGTCGGGTCGCCCGAGGACGCCGATTACGGCATGATTCTCGGAACGGGTTTCGCGCCCTTTCGCGGGGGACCGCTTCGGTTTGCCGATCATTTCGGTTTGAAGAAAATTGTCGATGAAATGGAACGGCTCGCGCAGAGCGATGAGAAGTTTACGCCATGCGAACTTTTGAAAAAGCACGCGCACGACAGAACTACATTTTATGAAAATCGGTAGGGCGAGAACACGACGTGCCGGGAGGCCGTCGGGTAGACGGGAAGGCCGAAAGGCTGAGCGATCGGGAGATAGCGAATCACTCTGTCGAGCCGACGAAATTCTACGGCTCCGCGGAGCGTCGCCCTACCGAATAAGAACAAGATGAAAACGCCGCTCGAAGCACCTGAGAAGCAAATCGCCGAAGAGACCAGCGCCAAGCCGCAAAAACCTGTCGCGTCCGTGATCGACACTTCGAAAATGTCGAAGGGCAAGCGTGAAGCGCTCGAACTGACTGAGGCTTCACGCGATCCGCTTGATGAGCGAGGCAGTTTCGCCAGCAATCTTTTCGTCGGTCGCTACGACTTCGATCGGATTTATCCATGGCCGGAGCAAAGCGCGGAGGACCGCGCGGCGGGCGAACAATTTCTCAGCAGTTTGAAGAAATATCTGCGCGAAAACGTGGATGCCGATGAGATCGATCGCACCGGCGAAATTCCGCAGAACAACATCGACGACCTCTTCGCAATGGGCGCGTTCGGTGTGAAAATTCCGACGCAGTACGGCGGGCTTGGTTTGTCGCAGGTGAATTACGGGCGCGCGGCGATGTTGCTCGGCAGCTGGGACGCGAATCTCACCGCGCTTGTTTCCGCGCACCAATCGATCGGCGTTCCGCAGCCATTGCTATTGTTCGGCACGGAAGAGCAGAAGAAAAAATATCTGCCGCGGGTGGCGCGTCGCGAGATTTCCGCGTTTGCGCTCACGGAATGGAATGCCGGATCGGACCCGGCGAACATGAGTTTGCGCGCCGACCCCACGGAAGACGGTTCGGCGTTCATCCTGAACGGCGAGAAGCTTTGGTGCACGAACCTGATCAAAGCGGGCGTGCTCGTAGTCATGGCGAAGACGGCGCCAAAAATCGTCAACGGCAAGGAGCGCAAACA
Source organism: Spartobacteria bacterium (assembly GCA_003445855.1). Taxonomy (GTDB): domain Bacteria; phylum Verrucomicrobiota; class Verrucomicrobiia; order Chthoniobacterales; family UBA10450; genus UBA10450. The sequence goes on from DMCG01000245.1 coordinate 9,412, forward strand.
GATCACTGCGTTCATCGTCGATGTTGATTCGCCCGGACTTGAAATCACATATCGCTGCCATTTCATGGGACTGCGCGCGCTCTACAACGGCATTGTGAAATTCACGAACGTGCGCGTGCCGCGCGAGAACATGATCTCGAAGGAAGGCGCGGGTCTGAAGGTCGCGCTCACGACCTTGAACACCGGGCGCCTGACGATCCCCGCGGCGTGCGTCGGATTGACCAAGCGCTTGCTCGAAATCTGCCGCAAATGGGCGAGCGAGCGCGTGCAATGGGGCGTGCCGATCGGGCAGCATTCCGCCATCGCGGGCAAGATCGCAGAGATGGCGGGCAATGTTTTTGCCATGGAAGCGATGACGTTCCATACCTCTGCGCAAGTCGATCGCAAAGCGGGCGACCTGCGCATCGAAACCGCCATGTGCAAAATGTGGGCGACCGAGACGACGTGGAAGATTGCCGACGACGCGATGCAAGTGCGCGGCGGTCGCGGCTATGAAACGGCCGAATCACTGGCCGGCCGCGGCGAGGAACCGATCGCGGTCGAGCGTTTTCTGCGTGATTGCCGCATCAACCTGATTTTCGAAGGCTCGAGCGAAATCATGCGCTTGTTCAT
>DMCG01000131.1 GCA_003445855.1 Spartobacteria bacterium
GAAGAAGTTCTGCGAACTGATCGGCGCGTCAGCACGCTGACGTGATAGAACGATAGAACATATACAGATCAATTAGTCTTCATCCGCTCGGCCGAATATTCGATCGGGTCCTGAAGAAAGTAGCGTTGCAGTTCGCGGTACAGTTTTGGATGCTGAGCGCGAAGTGCGCAGGGTCGCTCGAAGAAAGCCTCGGTCGACACGGCGAAAAATTCAGCGGGATTAGTAGCTCCGTAGGTATCGAGCAGCGTCGGTATTCCGATTTCATCGGCAGCGCGCAGCGATGCAAACTCGGTTCTCATCACTTCGCCCCAGGACAATTGCTGCTCGCGTGTTTCGAACGCCGGTGCGCCATCTGCTGCATAATTCTCGTAATCGAGCTGATGAGCAAACTCATGCAGGACAAGATTCTTGCCATCGGAAGAATCAGCAGCGCCGGATTTTGCCGCATCCCATGCGATTACCATGGATCCCAGTTGGCGACCGGTTTCGCCCAAGCGAGGCGTCGTTCCTTCCTTCCACACAAGACCTTCAACCTGCCGTTTGTCTTCCACCAGGTAGGTCGAAGGGTAGACAAGAATTGTCAGCAGCCGCGGGAAATAGTCAGTCTTGCGATGCAATAAAAGAAGGCAAGCTTGCGCCGCGATAATCACACGCATTTCGTCGGTGAGTTCCAGCCCACCACAACCTTCGAACCGTTCTTCGGAGAGAAACACCTGGATGTGGCCGAGAAGCTCGACCTGGTCCTCGGCAGAAAGTCGAAGGAAAAACGGAACGTCGCGTTCGATCGTCCGCAGCCAATCTTTCGGAAAAGGCTGAGTCCGCATCCGGCGCCGTCGACGCTGCTTCAGCAATCCAAAAATCATGGTGGAATGTAAACGCCCCGCCGCGCGGCTGCCTGTTGAAAATAATCCCGAAGTAGATTCGGCGCTAACATCGACATGAAGAAGTTCTGCGAACTTATCGAGTCGACGGCGAGCTAGCACAATTCGATCTGGTATTCGGTTGCGGATCGGCCTATTACAATTCGCATGAATACCATCTCGATTTCTCGACGTAGATTTGCACAGTTGTTGGGCGCCGGCGCGGCCTGCGCCGTTGTTAAGCCCGCGTTTTCTTTGGCTGTTGAGCCAGCTGCAAGATCGACAATAACGAGCGTTGTGCGCTTGAGCGCGAACGAGAATCCGTATGGGCCTTCGCCGAAAGCGCTCAAAGCGATGAACGACGCCTTCGATCTATCGTGCCGCTATCCCGATGAACATAACGATTTGCTGATTGACGCGCTGGCGAAAATCAACGGCGTCAATCGCGATCAAATCTTATTGGGCGACGGATCGGGCGAAATTCTGAACCTTTGCGCGGAAACATTCACCGGACCTACCGCGAGCAATAAGAAGGGCCGCGGCACACTGGTGGTGGCCGATCCGACTTTCGAAGCGATTGTCAATAACGCGAGCGTCAACGGCGCTGAGGTCGTGAAAGTTCCGCTCACCCGCAGCTTTAGTCATGACCTTCCAAAGATGGCGGCAGCGGCGAAAGAAGGTTTGGTTTACGTCTGCAACCCGAACAATCCCACCGCCAGCATCACGCCGAAGAATGAATTGCGCGAGTTCATCGCCAAAACTCCGCGCCAGACGATGATTCTTGTCGACGAGGCTTACTATCACTACGCCGATAGTCCCGACTACGAGAGTGTGATCCCGCTGATCAAGGATTATCCGAACCTGATCGTCGCGCGCACTTTCTCAAAGATTTACGGCATGGCGGGGCTGCGCTGCGGCTACTCCGTGGCTCAACGTGAAACGATTGAACGAATGCGCCCGCATCAAATGTGGGACAGCGTCAATATCATGGCGCTGGCCGCGGCGACTGTGAGTCTGAACGACCCGGATCAAGTCGCAAATGGCAAGCGTCTCAATAGCGAAGCAAAAACATTCGTGACCGGCGAGCTTGACAAGATGGGTTACAAACAAATTCCGTCGCAGGCCAACTTCATCATGATCAACGTAAAACGTCCGGTCGTACCGCTGATCCAGGCGATGAAACAGCGCAACGTGCAAGTTGGCCGATTATTCCCGGCACTGCCAAACCACATGCGTGTCACCATCGGCAAGAAAACCGAGATGGAAACTTTCCTGTCAGCGTTTCGCCAAGTAATGGCCTGATGCGCGACCGATAGCGACGGCGCGCTGCGAAGTGCGATTGATGGCTGGTAGGGATGGCTCTCCGAGCCGTCCGTTGAATTCGTCGGACGCGTCGGAGACGCGTCCCTACCTATTCTTTCACGATGACCGGCATGCCTTCTTCGGCGTTGTCGAAAAATGGTTTGGCCCATCGCTCGGGCAAGCGAATGCAGCCGTGTGACGCGCGATACGGCGGCACGTAGCCGGCGTGCATTCCGTAGCCGCCGCGAAAGCGCATGAAATAAGGCATCCTGGCGCCGTCGAAGTGCGAGCCGCGCGGCTGCGTGTCTTTGCGCACGTCGATATTCGATTTCACAACATTGCCCTCGTCATCGACATAATCGCCGAACTCGCTCGAGACATGATTTTTGTCCTTCTCAAGCACGGTGTAGCTGCCCGGCGGCGTGGAGAACCCTTTCTTGCCGGTCGAGATGGTTGATTCGCCGACCAAATGTTTGCCTTTGTAGAAATCAGCTTTTTGCTCGCTGAGATGGACAACAATCTTCGGCGAGCCGTGCACATCCTCGCCGTTCCAATAGCCGGACGGAGTCGGCATTGGCAAAATGGCGGCGAGCGGCTTCTGCACAGCGGGTGGCAATTCTTCGCAACTGCAAACGAAGATCGCGATCGCCATTCCGGCGAGGAGCCTAACGAATCGAGCCAATTCTGTAGCGGCAGCCGTGTCCGCCAATCGGACGGACTCGCCCCGCGGCGAGCCGGCTGCATTCTTGAACATTGCAGGCGACACGCCTGCCACTACAGCCTGCAGCCTAACGGATCGACCCGATTTCATTGAGCGGCGGATACTAATGGCGCTCAGTGCAGCAGTTCAATCGCAAAACGATTGTTCGCCTAACGAACGAAATCTCTGTAGGGGGCGACGTTGTCGTCCCGCGGGAAGCTGACAGCTTCCCCTACAGCCTACCTGTAGCGGCGCTCTATGAGCGTCGCATGATTTTGGCGCTCAACATCAAATGTAGATGTCGATCTTGCGTTGTAGGTGGATCGGCCGCTCCGCCGGGCGATGTTGATCGACATTCGCTGCGCCGCATCATTTTTAGCATCGAGGTCGCCGCGGCGACGACTGCTCGATCCACCGATTTGACGCTGCGTGCGGAAGGAAATAGGCTCGGTCATCGCTAAACTTGCTCCATCACCGGCATCGTCAGAGAGTCGCGTCACGCCTGCCGTGCAACCGCCGGTCAATCTGAACAATTGGATCGAAGAAAATCGTCATCTGTTCAAGCCGCCGGTGAGCAACCGTTATCTGTATGACGGGCGCGATTTTTTCGTCATGGTCGTCAAGGGGCCGAACGCCCGAAACGATTTTCATCTCGTCGATTCGGAAGAGTATTTCTATCAGCTGAAAGGCGACATCAAAGTGCGCATCCGTGAAGGCGAACGGATCGTCGATCACCTCGTGCGGGAAGGGGAGACGTTCTTCATCCCGCCAAATGTTCCGCATGCTCCAGTGCGCCCACCGAACACGCTCGGCGTGGTGGTTGAACGTCGCCGCCCGCCGGGAGAAAGAGAACACGTCATTTTCTACTGCGACAATTGCGGGGCACTGGTGGAAGACATTGATTTCGATTGCGGCGACATCGTTCAGCATTTCAGCCAGGCTATGCTCGACTTCTGGAATGACGACGCGCGACGGACGTGCAAGAAGTGCGGGGCGAAAGTCGAGCAGCCGGAACCGGTGAAGCCGTTCTGACGAAGCAGTGACAAGTGACCAGGGACGAGTGACGAGTGATCCCTCTGCTGCACGGTTGCATCCTTCTCCCGTCGGTACCCTGAGCAACGTCAAAGGACCTGATTTCTTTGGGCGCGATCTGCCATCCTGCGAAGTTTTCCAAGTGTTGAAGCCTTTGTCTGATACTTTTCTCGAACTCGACCGTTATTTGTCGCTGGCGCAATCTTGTCACTCATCACTCATCACTCTTCTTGAAGATCGACCTGCACACGCACATCCTCCCGCACGATTGGCCTGATCTCGACGCGAAATACGGCTACAGCGGATTCGTTAGACTCGAGCACTACAAGCCATGTTGCGCGCGGATGATGATCGGCGACCAAGTCTTTCGCGAGATCACCGACAACGTTTGGGATCCGAAGCGTCGCATCGAGGAGTGCGACCGCGAGAAAATTTCGATGCAGGTGCTTTCGACCGTGCCGGTGATGTTCAGCTATTGGGCGAAGCCAGCCGACGCGCTCGATCTTTCTCGCCGGTTGAACGATCACATCGCCGAAGTCGTCCGCGATCATCCGACGCGATTCGCGGGCCTGGCGACGATCCCGATGCAAGATCCTGATCTGGCGGCGAGCGAACTGGAGCGTTGCGTTCGCGAGTTGGGCCTGCGCGGGGCGCAGATCGGCACGCACGTTGACGCGAACCCGCACGCCGGACGCATCGATAGCTTGAATTTAGACAATGCGTCACTCGATTCCGTCTGGAGCGCGGCGGAGGAGCTCGGCGCGGCGATCTTCATTCACCCGTGGGACATGTTCGGCAAAGAGCGCATGCCGAAATACTGGCTGCCATGGCTCGTCGGCATGCCGGCCGAGACGTCGCTGGCGATTTGCTCGATGATATTCGGCGGCGTGTTCGAGCGGTTCCAGAAGCTCCGTGTCGCCTTCGCGCACGGCGGCGGCGCATTTCCATTCACAATCGGCCGGATCGAGCACGGGTTTCAGGTGCGGCCGGATTTGGTGGCGACCGAGAACAAGACGAATCCGAGAAAATATCTCTCGCGCACCGATGATCGCGGAGAAAACATTCCGGCGCGGTTCTACGTGGACTCGCTCGTGCATGATCCTGATGCGCTGACGCTGCTGCTGAAATTATTCGGCGCGGAACGCATTGCGCTCGGATCTGATTACCCGTTCTCGTTGGGCGAAGCGCACCCAGGCGAACTCATCGAATCGATGAAGGAACTTTCTTCGCAAGATCGGGCGCAACTACTGTCCGGTACCGCGCGCGAATTCCTCGGGCTGGCTTCACCCTGAAGAGGTCCGCAGATTACGCAGATTTCGCAGATTAAGAGAGACGAATCAGGAAAGCGGGAAGCCAGGAAAGGATTGGCTTTGGAAATCTGCGAGGGAATTTGGGTTCTGAAATCTGTGGAAGAACATCTCACATCGGCCGCAGTACCGCGCGCACTGGGCTCGCATCGAATCCGACCAACGGCAGGGGCAGCGCAATGAACTCGTATGTTCCTTCCGGCACGCCCTTCAATACCAGCCCTTCCAAGATCGACATGTCGCATCGCAGGATCGCCTTGTGCGCGGGTAAATCTTTCGACTCGAACAAGTCGACGCTGGGCGTGTCGATGCCCACGGTGATCACGCCGCGACTGTGGAGGAAATCAATCAGCTCGACTGAGAGCGCGGCAAAATCGGTGTTCCAGTTTTGCGGATCGGGATACGTCCCGGTGGCGAACAGGACGCGCGACGTCGTCACCTCGCACGGCAAAATGTCCGGCGTGATGCGCGTCGCGCGTGCGACATCCACTCGCATCACCTGGCAAGGGCCGAGGTAGTAATCGAGCGAACGCTCGTTGATCGCCGGAGCGTCTTTGCCGTAATGATTTGGTCCATCCGCATGGGCGCCGAGATGAACAGTCGCGCGCAGCGTCGATAGCGTGATGTTGTCGCCGCGGGCGATGTCGCACAGCAATTCGCGGCTCGGCGGCGTGTCGCCGGGCCAGACCGCGAGCTTCAGCGTGATCGGTGGCGTGATGTCGTAAATCATTTCAGTGGGCACCTCGCACAACGGACACAAAGTCAGGAAGAGATCCGCAGATTGCACAGATTGAGCCGAAAACCGGAGGGCGGAAACCGGAAATCGAATGCCAGTCCCAGCTCGGATAAATCTGTGAGGGAATTTGGGTTCCTAAATCTGTGGAAGAACATCCGTCTTACTCGTCACTGGCCACCTGTCACTCGTCACTTCTTTTAAGATCACATTTGATACCGAATCGCCCACAAGTCGTGGAAGATCGGCTTGAACAGTGACTCCTTCAGAAACGGCACACCGGGCGAACCGCCGGTGCCCTTCTTCGCGCCGATCGTCCGCTCGACCAGCTTGATGTGGCGGTAGCGCCACTCCTGCAACCCCTCGTCGAAGTCGGTCATCAATTCGAAAAGGATGGAGACTTCGGGTGAGCTCTTGTAGAGCCGAAGGATCGCGGCCTGCACCCGCTCGTCGGCCGCATTTGGTTGCGAGAGGTTGCGATTCTTCAGGTCGGCCGGAATCTGCGCGCCGCGCGTGGCGAGAAAATCGTAGAAGTGATCGATGACCGTCCGCTCGCCGAGCCG
>DMCG01000007.1 GCA_003445855.1 Spartobacteria bacterium
AATGCAGTCGATCACGGCGAATTGCTCATGGAGCACATTTATCCGGCCGGTCCCGACGTGCTGCCATTGATGAAGCAAACGCTCAACGTTGGTTTGGAAATCAAACTCGAACGCACACACGATCTTTCCGCTGTCATTCACGCGGAGCGGCTGGCTGACGGTCGCATCATGATCACTGCCATCCCATTACTTTACGGCACGTATACAATCACGCGCGGGCCGGGCACTTTCACGCTTGAACCACCGCTCGATCTCAATCTCGCGGCTGGCTGGCCGTTATTTAAAGAGCAAATGCGCCGGCAGGCCGAGTTACAGTACGTTAATTATCGACGGCAGGCCGCAGGAACCAAGGGTCAGGTGCCGATCGCTGGCCTGCCGCCGAGTGGTACGCCGCCTCCCGCGCAGAATGAATTGGTTCGAATCGAGGCGGCGAAGCCAGTCGAAGCGCCGCCGATCGCGCAGGTCCCGCCAAGAAATGCAAAGCTGGTAAAGACAACGCCTTTGCCAAAAGGCGGAAAATTGACAAAGAAGCAGAAGTTGACATCGCCACCGCCTGCCGCGCCTCCCACTTCGACTACAGCGCAACCGGCCGTCGTCCAAAAATCGAGCCGGACAACTTCGTCGCCGGTCGCCGTCGCTCCACCATCCGCGCCGCCAGTGCCGACGGCAGCGCCCGCCGTTTCAGCCGCGCCCGCGATCGCGCTCCTTTCGCCGGCAGCGAACGCGACCGAAAGACCGGTGTTGCCCGCTCAACCGGTCCTGGCTGATTCGTCCGGAACGGCCCTGGCTTCAACCGCCGGCGGCGGGACATGGAAAACCTTTCCCACGGGGAAAATGCCGCTCGGTCGACTCATCGGCGCAGGCGACTTGCGAGATATCGCCGAGCGCGGACTTGCCGGCGAGCGCGTTTACTTGCGGGGGCAATTCGTCGTCAATTTTTCCGATGCGAACCGCGCCGTCCTTCGCCCGCGAACGAAACTCACCGACACGGTGCTTCACTTTGGCGCCGGCCCAGCAACGCGCATCATCGTCGAGTTTCCCGCCGGCTACACTCCCCCACGACAAGGCTCTGTCGTCAGTCGCGATGAAGCGCGTCCGTTCGAAATCACCGAGGTGCGCAAACAGGAGGACGGACAGCTCAACGTTTTCGTGCGGGAAATCATGGAGCCCTGATCACTCGCCACGCGATCGCAAAGTTAATTTGCCGTCACGAATCTGAATCTTACCGATCTCACGCGCGTCTTTGTATTCCGCGAGATAATCTCGCAACTGTCGCGAACGGTATTTCCAATCCAGGACATCGCGCGGCACCGGCTTGTTGTTTACTGTAACGCTTTCCAATCGCGGATTGTCGAGCGGCATTGCTTCGTCGGATTGGATCGCGATGTCGCCATTAAAATAATAACCGGATTGACCGACAAATTCGTCCAAGGGAACGCTCGCCTGGAGACGCAAGCGATTTCCCTCGATGGAAACGAAAGCTTTTCCGCGCCAATGCCGATTGGCCGCGATCAAGTCATTGATGTCGTTGCCTGTTAATTCAATTTCGGCAGGCTGGTGGTCTCGCCCTGCACTCTCGAAATTCCGCCAGCGTTCTTTAACCGTTTCAATTTCTGCTTCAGAAGCTTCGTATGATGGAACTGGCATCGGCGAACTACCGATCGCATGCGTTTTCGTCAGCCAGTAAAAACCGTGCACGAGCGCCGAGTGATGGCGAAAACCCCAATACAGACCCGCGCAACAGGCAAGGATCAGCACAATCACGAAAACCAAGAGGATGAGACAGCCTTTTGCGAAACAGCCCATCCCTTTTTGCGGCGGCGGCGGCTCGATCCACGTGGTATTGCTCATGCGTGTCCGCGTTTCGCCATGTCGATCTCCGCCTGCGCGTCGATCAGTTTGTCATAGAGACCGCGCAGTCCCTCGGAAAGCGTGCGAGTGCCGGCAAGGATCGGCATAAAGTTCGTGTCGCCATTCCATCGCGGCACGATGTGCACATGCAAGTGATCCACAATGCCCGCGCCCGCGCATTCGCCAAGGTTCAGCCCGACGTTGAACCCTTGCGCTTTCATCGTGGCGCGCAGAAGCGCCTGCGCATGCGTCACTAAATTCCAAAGCTCGACAATTTCGTTCTCACCCAGCGCCGCAAGATCGGCCGTCTTGCGATACGGCACCGCCATCAAGTGACCCACCGCGTACGGATACCGGTTCATCATTAGAAACGCATTCTTGCGCCGTGTAATTACGAAATGCGCGGCGTCATCACTTGTTCTTGCCGCCTCGGAAAGAAAATTCGCGTCGGGTTTCTCGCGTTCGAAATATTCGACGCGCCACGGGCACCAAAGTGTTTCCATCTCTCGCTTTGGAAATTCCATCGACATCTCCGACCAGCTGCGAGAGTAAAATTATGTCCCCGAAAGTCGAGCCGGCATTTCGGCTCTGTAGACGTCTCGCTCTGCGAGACGCGGCACTGACGTGGCTTTCCATCTCCCCTTGCCCACCCGTGCATCACGCCGCTCAGAGAGCGGGCGGCTACAATCATCGCGTGAGCAAAACATAACCGATGTCTTGCTCATTCTTTCTCTCCACTGATCGGATTGGCGAAAGTGATGCATTTGAAAGCTCGCGCATCAAGCGCGGCGCTTCGTCCATGGGTGCGACCAGCGCATTGAGCGCTCCGCGGTTCCATTCTCTAATCGCGTCCTCCGGCTCGATGAAATGTGTCCGCTCGAGATAAAGCAGCATTCCCTCATCGCTTGCCCGGATCGTCTCGTATCGCCAATGATGCGCCTTCGCTTCATGGCGAACCTCGCGGCCAAAAATCACAAGCGCGGCGCGATGATTGCGATATCCGGAAACAACTTTCGAGATTGTATAACCGCTCGTAAATAAGATCGACAATAAGAGGGCGGCTGCGCTCCACCCATAAATGCGCTCGCGCAATTGTTCCCGAGATGACATTTTTCCGATCTGCGCTGCAAGCAGCAAACAAAGCGGCGGAATGACGGGGAAAATTCGATCGACCCGCTTCGATGGAATGATCGACATCACGATTAAGCCGCCCAAGCTCCAGCCAAGCAGCCAGAAGGTTTCGGGCGACATTTCGCCAAATACCGAGCGTAGCTTCGATTTCCTTGATCGAAGATCGACAATTGCAATTGCGATCATCAAAACGCTCCACGGAAAAAATTTGTGAAGGAGATGCGGGAAATAAAAATAGAACGGTTGCGAGCGATGAATTTCCGCGCCGAAACGCCCCGCAAATTCGCGAAGCACAACTTGATTGAAAAAGTCCGGCTCACAAAAAATTCCGCCGATCACCCACGCGAGAAAAATTCCAAGCGACGCAAGCCAGGGCCACCAACCGCACCAGACCGAAGCGACCCCTCTTTTTCGTCGCCATAATTGAAACGCTGCGATTCCTGGAAGCAAAAACGCGTAAACGATCGGGCCTTTGATCAACATCGCCGCGGTAAGCAAGGCAAAGATCGACAACGGAGCCGGCGGGTGCCGAGCGACGTGGGCGGGAAAGCCCGAGAGGGTTGACGAGCCGGAAGGCGAATCAATCAATCGGTCGTGCGAGTTCCACGCCTCGCGCGTGCGAACTTTTTTCCAGATCAACAAGCCAAGCAAAAAAATCACGAATGCCAGCGGCATATCGGTGCGCACAAGCGTGGCCAGACGCGGACTCAGCAGATTCAAGCCAAATGCACTCAGCGCGATTAACCCGGCTATCGATCCGTAAGCTGAGCTCGCGGCCCGAAAGAGCAAGATCGACATCGCAACTGCCGCGAGAAACGACGGCAACCGCCACGCGATTTCCCACGATCGCGTCAGCGAGAAAAACCCGGCCGTGATCCACCCCACCAGCGGAGGCTTTGTCGCCACGCGTTCATGCGGCGTGTGCTGATAAAACCAATGGCCCTCCTTGACCATTTCGAAGGAGGTGAACGCCTGCTTGGCCTGATCGTAATCGTCGAGCTGCCACGGCAGATTCGTGACGAGAAACAGGATGATGATGAGAGCAGCAACGATCCAGGCCGTGCGCTTGTTCTGAAGAAAATCCTCCGGCCAGGACGGTTCCATGATCGCGTCGGAGGTTAGTCGGGCCAAAGTACCGTATCGAATTGCTCGGCTTCTTTTCGAGTCGCGACTTTTCTCATGTCGATCTAACCGCACCAAGCTCGTCGACAATTGCTTGTGCGGCTTTTGTGCTCGCTCCGCCCTCGCCCAATTTGGCCACAATAGCATCGAACTCAGAAAGCATGTTTTCTCGCGCGGCGTGGTCGTCCATCAATCGCACAACAGCCTGAGCGATGACGCCGGGTCTTGCTCGATGCTGAATGAATTCCGGCACGACTTCTTTGTCCGCGAGCACGTTGGGCATGCCGAGATATTTTACGTTCACGACCAGTCGCGCCGCCAGATACGTCGGCCACGCGACTTTGTAAATAAGCACAAAGGGCAGCCGGAAATACGCGGCCTCGAGCGTGGCGCTTCCGGAAGCAACGATTCCCGCGCACGCACGCTGCATAATCGTCGCCGCTTCGCCGGTCTTGATTTCCATCGTGGCACGGACTTCCAGCCCGTGAACCTTATCGGCAGGATGCCGATGCCACAACCGTTCCATTTCTTGAGCGAGCTC
>DMCG01000128.1:0-10610 GCA_003445855.1 Spartobacteria bacterium
CGCAACGGACTTAAAATCCGTTGGGCTTAAACGGCCCGTGCCGGTTCGAGTCCGGCCATCGGCAGAAGATTAATAACGTTTCCGGACACCCGAATTGTCGATCTAAATGCCGGCAGAGCGCCCACTCTTCATTCCCATCATTCTCGGAACGGCACGCCAGGGCCGCGAAAGCGAACATGTCGCGCAATTTGTTTTCGAACAAGCGAAGAAACGTGCCGGCGTCGAAACCCAATTACTCGATGTGCGCGAGCTTCCCATGCGTCTCGACGATGCCGGCGAGCAAATGAAAGACCCGAAGTTTTCTGCAACGATCGAACGCTGCGACGGCCTCATCATCGTCACGCCGGAGTACAATCACGGTTACCCGGGACTTTTGAAGCACGCGCTCGATATGAATTTGAAAGAATACATTCACAAAGCGGTGGGAATTTGCGGCGTCTCGGCCGGGCCCTTTGGTGGTGCGCGTGTAATCGAAAATCTTTTGCCGGTCCTGCGCGAGCTCGGTCTCGTCATGATCTTCGAGGACGCGAACTTCGGAAAAGTCGGAAGCCTCTTCGATGAACGCGGACAGCTGCTCGATGAAAACCATGTCCGGCGGGTAGGCAAATTTCTCGACGAATTGATCTGGATGGCGCGCGTGCTGCGACACGGGCGCGAAAATATCGCGCCGGTTTGACCCGCGCCGCTGATTGTCGATGGAAAAAACGATTGAGCGTCAAATGGCTCGACTCGGCATCCGCGATGTCGATCTTGAAGAAACGTTCGCGCGCTCCGGCGGGCCAGGGGGACAAAATGTAAACAAGGTTTCGACCGCAGTGACGTTGCGTCACCGACCAAGCGGAATCAGCGTGACGGTCCAGGATTCGCGATCGCAGGCACAAAACCGCAAACTCGCGCGTGAACGACTGCTCGACGCGATCGAACGCGCTCGCGAACAGCGACGTGCCGCAGAAGTGGCGCATCATGAAAAAGAACGCCGACGCAAATCACCTCGGCCGCGCGCGCTCAAAAGAAAAATTCTCGAGTCAAAGCGCAAGCGCGCTGAGTTGAAGCGGCAGCGCGCTAAGATCGACAATCGCTAAGATCGAGATAAAGCAGAATGCTGATCGCAGCTCCCACGTTTTTTTAATACATCTGCGAAAACAACTTGCCACGAATCCTTCTTGGAACGATCAACTCACCTATGAAAAAACTTATCATTCTTACGCCTATGCTTGCGCTTCTTGCCATGACGCTCCTGAGCTCCTGCGCGACGCACCCGACCGAGACCACCACGACTACGACGACGCATGAGGAAGCGGTGACCCAGCCGACGACCACTCACACTACCACCACGATGGAACAGCCTCCGCGCGGTTACTAGACGGCACGAGTTAGCAAATTGGGAAAAGGGGCACGCGATGCGCGTGTCCCCTTTTTTTTGGAGAAAACACCTCGCCGAAATGGTTGCCCGACGGCAGGAAAGTCAGTTTCGATCGCGCGGAATTGGGGTCGCTACGGAATCCTATTGATTGACGTCCGCTAGTTGTTGAACTCGAGCACTTATTTCTCCGCAGGCGCAGAGTTGGAAGCTTCTTCTGCGCCAACTTCGCTCTCCTGACTGACGACGGGCGCAATGGCCTGCAGTTTTTCGGCACCGCGCAGATCCATCAGCTTTACCCCCATGGTGTTCCGGCCAACGACGCGGATTTCCTTTACGCGCGTCCGCACCATTTGACCTTTGGTGGTGATGAGCATGAGCTCGTCGTTGTCCGTGACTGTGAGCGCACCGACGACCTTGCCGGTCTTTTGCCCGGTTTTCATCGTGATGATCCCTTTGCCTCCGCGTCGTTGTTTGCGGTAATCATCGAATGGAGTGCGTTTGCCGATTCCATTTTCGCCGGCGACAAGCAGCATGGCGTTTGGATCGACAATCGCGATCGCGACGACGTGATCTTTTTTGCCCGGCCGAATTCCCCATACGCCCACGGTGTTGCGGCCTTGATCGCGCAATTGTTCTTCGTGAAAGCGCAGGCTCATTCCTTCCTGGGTGATGAGCACGATCTCGTTATTTCCGTTGGTCAACTTGGCATCGATCAAGCGATCTCCCTTTTCGATTTGAATGGCGATGATGCCGCCCTTTCGCACATTTCTGTAATTCGAGAGATTGGATTTTTTGACGATGCCGGACTGCGTCGCGAAAACGATGTGCAAATTTTCGTCCCAGGTTTCATCGACAATGTTTGCACCCGTGCCTGATCTCTTCGCTTGCACGCGAATGGTGGCCGCAATCTTTTCGTCCGGGCGCAACTCCAGGATATTTGCAATTGATCGTCCTTTTGCGGCGCGCCCCATCTCCGGAATCTCGTAAACCTTCTCGACATACGCGCGCCCTGATTGGGTGAAGAACATCAGGTAGTCATGGGTCGTGGCGGTGAAAAGATGTTCGACAAAATCGCCCTCTTCTTCTTCAGTCGCGCCTTCGTGGGTCGACATTCCGATGACGCCTTTCCCGCCGCGTCGCTGCGCCCGGAATGCGCTTACCGCAGTGCGCTTGATAAAGCCGCCATGGGTGATGCTGATGATGCAGCCCTCGTTGGCGATCAGATCCTCCATGTTGATCTCGCCTTCGTCGGGCGCCAGCTCGGTCAAACGCCGTGAACCGTATTTGTCGCGGATTTCACAAAGCTCTTTTTTGATAATCGTGAAGACGCGCCCTTCCTTCGCGAGAATGTCACGAAGGTCTTTAATATTGTTGATGAGTTCCTTGTATTCGCTGTCGATCTTTTCCCGTTCGAGCCCGGTAAGTTGATAGAGGCGCAGATCAAGAATCTGATTGGCCTGATGTTCGCTGAACGCGTAGCGACCTTCCACGAGGCGCGTTTCATTGCGAATAAGAATACCGATTTGCTCGACCTGTTTCCGCGTAAATTCGAAAGCGAGTAGTTTCACGCGCGCTTCATCGCGATTGGCCGATCCGCGAATGATGCGAATAAACTCGTCGAGATTGGCGAGCGCGATGAGAAAACCTTCCAGTGTCTCGGCGCGTTCCTCGGCCTTTCGCAATTCGAAACGCGTCCGGCGGAGGACGACCTCGCGGCGATGATCGATGTAAGCCTGGTTTGCTTCCTTGAGCGGGAGCAACTTCGGCCGGCCGTGATCGATCGCCAGCATGTTGACGGCGAACGAGCTCTCCATCGCGGTGTGCTTGTAAAGATTGTTGATGACGATCTTCGGATTCCCGTCGCGTTTTAGTTCAATGACCACGCGAGTGTTTTCATCGGACTCGTCGCGGACGGCCGTGATCTCGCCCAGAACTTTTTCGTTCACCAGATCCGCGATGCGCTCGACCAGCGTGGCGCGATTCACGTTGAACGGAATCTCGGTGATGACGATCTGTTCCTTGCCGCCCTTGATCTCCTCCACGCCGGCTTTGCCGCGTACCTTCATGCTGCCGCGGCCAGTCTCGAGATATTGTTTCACGCCGCTGATGCCGCAGATGGCGCAACCGGTGGGAAAGTCCGGTCCTTTCACGTGCTTCATCAGTTCTTCGAGCGTGATTTGGGGATTGTCGATCTGCGCGCAGATTCCATCGATAACCTCGACCAAATTGTGCGGAGGCATGTTCGTCGCCATGCCGACTGCGATGCCGGTGCCGCCGTTGACGAGCAAGTTCGGGAATGCGGACGGGAAAACGGTAGGCTCCGTGCGTGTCTCGTCGTAGTTCGGTACCAAATCGACCGTGTCTTTCTCCATGTCGGTCATGAGCGCAGCGCCGAGATGCGTCATGCGCGCTTCGGTGTAACGCATCGCCGCCGGCGGATCGCCTTCGACCGATCCGAAATTTCCCTGACCATCGACGAGTATTTCCCGCATCGCCCAGCGCTGCGCCATGTGCACGAGAGTTGGATAGATCACTGCTTCACCGTGCGGATGATAATTACCGCTCGTGTCGCCGCAGATTTTGGCGCACTTGCGGTGCTGCCGATTCGGAAACAGCGACAGATCATGCATCGCGTAAAGGATGCGTCGCTGTGAGGGCTTGAGCCCATCGCGAGCATCGGGCAATGCGCGCGAGATGATGACCGACATCGAGTAGTCGAGAAACGACCTCGACACCTCGTCGGCAACGTTGATCGGCTCGACTTTTTCGTTTTCGTTATACATGGGATTTAGGGGACGGGCGGAAATTCATGATGCGACAAGTTCGGATCGATCGGAGCGGAGAGTCAGATAACGCTCTTCCCATTGGTCTGAAAGGGCGTCCGTTTGTCTGATGGTTATCGGGGCGGTGATTTTTATTCGGCGCGGCAGCCGAACCTGCAAGAAATCCAAAACCGCGCGAATGGAGCCCTCATAGTCCCGGCAAAGGTCTTCATATTCCACGCGAAACGGTTCGATGCCGATTCGCTTGAAAAATTGCGCCCAAATACTTTCTTCACGCCGCACGTCTTCCAGGCAGCGTGCAATCAGTTGCGGATCGAATTGCGGCTCGGCTACCGGTCTTTTGTCCTGCTGAATTTTCCAAAGTCCGGTCTGGAGCGCGCGCGCTTTCGAGATCGCCTGCCGCATCTTATTTCGCCGCAGGATTTGCACAAATTGAAGCCGCGGAAAAGCGCGGCGCAGCATCTCCAGATCGGGCGTTGCGGCGTCACCGAAAGCGCCGGTCTCGCGAATCCTGGCAAGGAACTTTTCCAAGTACCATCCCATTATCTTGAACCCGAAAACGCCATTTGCGGTGGCCGCGGCGGAAACAATACCGCGAATATAAGCAGCGAAGTTCGCCTTCGAATCAATTCCATGGTCATGGGCGGTGCGTGCTTCATTTTGAGGCAGAAAGTATTGCCCGAGCCGCCCGGCCCGGCGGATCTGCACCAATCCGTCGGCCAGCAGGTTACTGCCTGAGCGGGCAACCGCGCACAACATGTAAGAGCGACGCCGATGCGGCAGAAGGCGGACAAAACTACCCATTCTCTTAACTAAACGTCCAGGTTCCGCACGTTCAGCGCATTGTCTTCGATGAATTGACGGCGCGGTTCGACCACGTCTCCCATCAGAATCGTGAACATCTTGTCCGCATCGACGGCGTTGTCGTCATTTAAGTCCACCTTGAGCAATTTGCGCTTCTCCGGGTTCATCGTCGTCTCGAACAGCTCTTTCGCGTTCATTTCGCCCAGACCCTTGAAACGCTTTATCTGCACGCCGCGCCGGCCGATCTCCAAAATTTTCTGGAGAATTTCCGGAATGGAGAAAAGCGGATGCGAAACCGCTTTCTCGCCTTCGCCTTCAATCAACTCGAAAATTGGGCGATCATTCGCCGCGTAGTGGCCGACCTTCAGACCTTTGCGCTCCAATTCCGCGATGATTTTTTGGATCGCTGCGGACTCATGCAACTCCACCAATTTGCCGCGTCGGCGGCTGCCGTTGGCCCTGGCTGCCGGAGCGTCGCCCAAGGGCAACAGCTCTTGCCCAAGTTCTGTGTCGAACAAATTAAGATCGAGATTCTCCTGGTGAAATTGTCGGACCGCTTTTTCATCATGAAAATAGTGAACGGTCTCATCATTCCCTTCGCGCACCTTGACCAAATACGCCGGCAGCTTTCCAGATTTGGAATTGCGTTCTGCGAGATAAGCTTCAAAATCGCCACCATTCCGCCGGACCGCTTCACTTAGCTTCGCGAGCTTTTCAAGCGATTCGAGAATGTCCTTTAATTGTGCAGCGGTCACTTCTTCGTCGTCCGCCAGATTTTTTAATCGGACATCTTCAGCACCGAGCGAGATGAGAATTTTGTTCAACTGCACGTCATCATCGACATATTCCTCACGCTTCTTGCGTTTGATCTGGTAAAGCGGCGGCTGAGCTATGTAAATTTTGCCCGCGCGCACCAGCTCGGTCATTTGCCGAAAGAAAAAAGTGAGTAGCAGCACGCGGATGTGCGATCCATCGACGTCTGCGTCCGTCATGATAATGATGCGTCCGTAACGCAGCTTCGTGATGTCAAACCGGCCTTCCTCCTTGCCGTTACCGTCTTCTTTCGGTTTGCCGATGCCCGCGCCAATCGCCGTGATCATCGACTGGATTTCGTTGTTCTTGAGGAACTGATCTTCGCGCGCCTTCTCAACGTTGATCAGTTTGCCGCGAATCGGCAGGATCGCCTGATAACGTCGATCGCGTCCCTGTTTCGCCGAACCGCCGGCCGAGTCACCTTCGACAATGTAAAGCTCGGTCAATTCCGGATCGCGCTCCGAGCAATCTGCCAACTTTCCGGGCAATCCGCCGCCGGTGAGCGCGCCTTTGCGGATTGTCTCGCGCGCTTTGCGTGCGGCTTCGCGTGCACGCGCCGCCGTCAAGACCTTGTCGAAGATGCGACGCGCAATCGGCGGGTTCTTGTCGAAGAACGTCATTAAGCCGTCGTAGACGGCGGAGTTCACGACGCCTTCGATCTCAGTGTTCACGAGCTTGACCTTCGTCTGCGATTCGAAACGCGGGTTCGGCAATTTTATGCTGAGCACGCAGATGAGACCTTCGCGCACATCGTCGCCCGAGATCGATGGATCTTTCTCTTTCAAAAGATTGCTCGACTTCGCGTACTGATTGACTGCTTTGGTTAGTGCGGTGCGAAATCCGGTCAGATGTGTTCCGCCGTCCGGATTTGGAATGGAATTGGCGAACGGCAAAATCTGGTCGTTGTAGGTGTCGTTGTATTGCAGGACAACATCGACAAAAACTTCGTCACGCTGCCGCGAGATCACCACCGGTTTCGGGTGAATCACTTGTTTGTTCTCGCCAAGCTGCTTTACAAATTCTTCGATGCCCTGCTTGTAGATAAATGTTTCCTTCTTCGGTGCGTCGCCACGTTCGTCGGTCAGGGTGATTTCGAGACCCGGATTGAGAAACGCCAACTCGCGCAAACGGGTCGCGAGTCGTTCAAATTTAAACTCCGTCGTGATAGTGAAAATGGTCGGATCGGGCGCGAACGTGATAAGCGTCCCGGTCGTCTTCTTGTTTTTGACTTCGCCGATGACTTCCAGCTTTTGCGTCGTCTTGCCGCGCGCAAAGGCCATGTGATAAACCTTGCCATCGCGCGACACTTCCACTTTGAACCAATCGGAAAGCGCGTTCGTGCACTTCGCGCCGACGCCATGCAAGCCGCCGGAATATTTGTAAGCGCCTTGTCCGAATTTTCCGCCGGCGTGCAGATTCGTCAGCACCAGCTCAACCGCCGGCATTTTCCATTTCGGATGCATATCAACCGGAATACCGCGGCCGTTGTCGCGCACGGAGATCGATCCATCGACATGCACGGTCAGTTCGATCTTGTCGCAACAGCCGGCCAGATGTTCGTCGATCGAGTTATCGAGAACTTCGAACACCATGTGATGCAACCCGCGCTCATCCGGGTCGCCGATGTACATGCCCGGACGCTTCCGGACTGCTTCCAGGCCTTCCAGCTTGTCGATCTGAGCGGCGTCGTATTTTTGCATCGCGCCGATTCCGGTCACGCGATTCTGAGGCAGTTTTTCGACCGGAATTTCTTCTTGAACTTGCGCCATAAAGAGTGGGCCGAACGACCCTCGGAAAAGATATCGAGAAATACCTCGAAAACAAATAATAATCTCGTAGGCGGCTACTTGCGTTGCCCGCTAGGGATTGCGGCAAAGAAAGCAACAAACCGCCGGATATTGTGGTTTCGAGGCAGTTCGTCAATCTTGCGTTTTCTCGATCTTTCCTGAAGCTTGACCGCGTCTCCGCGGGACCTGAAATTGTCGATCCAATTATGCGCCTCCAAACACTCGCCGAAGGTAGCTTGATTCTCGCAATTCTCGCGCTTTTGGGAATCGCAAGCTGGTGGCTGACTGCGTGGTTGTCGTTGTTTTTTCTCCTGCTGATTTTTTGCGTGCTCGCATTTTTTCGCGACCCGGATCGCGTCGCTCCAGTTGATCCAAACAGCGTGGTCGCAGCTGCGGATGGAACTGTTACAGAGATCTCCGAGGTTGAGGAAACTGAAATTCTGAAAGTGAAAACGCGCCGCGTCGGAATCTTCTTGTCGATCTTTGATGTGCACACCAATCGCGCTCCGATCGATGGCCGCATCATTTATCGCGAGCATCGGCAAGGACTCTGCCTCGACGCGCGCCGCTCCGATTGTTCGCAAAAGAACGAAGCGATGACCTGGGCATTCGAAAACAGCCGCGTCACGATCGTGGTCAGGCAACTGACCGGCGCGATTGCGCGACGCATCGTCGCCTGGTCGCGACTGGGCGATGAATTGAAAAAAGGGGACCGTTTTGGAATGATTCGCTTCGGCTCGCGAACCGAGATATACTTGCCGCTCACCGCCACCGTGCTTGTGAAAGTGGGTGATCACGTCTCCGCTGGATCGACTATCATCGCGCGACTGTCCGAGCAATGAACGAGCACCATTCCAAAATTTATCTCCTGCCGAACCTGATGACCGCGGGAAACTTGTTCTGCGGATTCACCGCGACGCTGAAAATTCTTGAGGGCGCGTTGCTTCAAGTCTCGAATCCCGACGCGGCCGGCGATCTTTTTCACACCGCGATCTGGTTTATTCTCGGCGCCTGTTTTTTCGATCTGCTCGACGGGCGGCTGGCCCGTTTAGGCGGACATGAAAGCGCTTTCGGCCGCGAGTTTGATTCTCTCGCCGACATCGTTTCGTTCGGGCTCGCGCCGGCATTGATGGTTTACCGCATCGTTCTCCAGGAATTTCCGCGCGCCTGCTGGATCATCGCATTTGTTTATCTGGCCTGTGGTGCGCTGCGTTTGGCGCGTTTCAACTGCGCGGCTGCTTATTACGAAGCGAGGGGAACAGCCGACGAAAAAAGCTTCACCGGCTTTCCCATTCCGGCGGCGGCGGGGTTGATTGCGTCGATTACCCTGTTTCTGCTCTGGCTGGCCGAAGGCGAACACCGGCTCGGCAAATGGAAATTCGTTCTGCCGCCGCTAATGCTTTTTCTTTCCTTCATGATGTTCAGCCGCTTTCAGTACCCGAGTTTCAAGGCGCTGAATTGGAAGACAAAGAAGTCGATCCCGCGTTTTCTTGCCATCAGTCTCATCCTCATTTTCACCGTGATGAATTACGAGTGGATGCCGGCGGTGCTTTTTCTTGCCTATTTGCTTTACGGATTTCTCCGGCCGTGGCTCTCGCGCGAATGGCGTCGCGGAATTGAAGAAGAAATCGGTGAAGAACCGACCGAAGAAGCAGCGGAGCAGGCGCCGTAAGATCGACATCGTTGTAGCTGCCGCCGTCTCTGGCGGCAGGCTGTAACTGTAGGGGAAGCCGTTGGCTTCCCAACTCACTAGCCGGGACGCTAACAGCGTCCCCTACAGAATTTCGAGCTAGGATGAATTTAATCGCGCCAGAATTTCCGGATCACGCACATCGGCCCATTCGCCGGCGATTTCGAGCGCTTTCACTCTTTTGCCTGAATGAGCGAGGTTGCGCACCGCATCCGTTAATTCATATTCGCCGCGCAGAGAGGGTTGCAATTTTGCCGTGAACTCGAAAATGCTGGGCCGAAATGCGTAAAGGCCCGCGTTATACCACGGACTGGACGCTTCACCTGGCTCCGCCTTTTCGCGAAGATCGACAAGCTCCATGCGCTCGTTCAGAAAAACCGCGCCGCCTTTGCTCACATCTTCGCCGCGCTTCACGCTGATGATGGCTTCGACATCGTCCGCAAGATCGACAAGATGCTGGTAGTGCTCCGGAGCAACCAAAATGTCGCCGTAACTCAAGACGAAAGGCGACCCGCCGACAAAATCACGCGCAAGATCGACAACGCGACCGGTTCCATCCTGCACAACTTGCGTCGCATATTTTATGTCGATTTCGAATCGCGAGCCGTCGCCGAAAAAGGTGCGCACCGCATCGGCGCGGTAGCCAACGACGACCAGAAAATATCGCACGCCGGCATCGCGCAATCCTTCAACCATGTGCTGCAAAACCGGCTTGCCCCGCACTTCGATCATCGGTTTGGGAAGATCGACAGTGAGCTCGCGCATGCGCGAGCCACGCCCGGCCGCGAGTAAAACCGCTTTATCGATCCTGGTCATAACACGACCGGTGATGCTATACGTGATTCACGTATAGCATCGGACACTCTACGTTTGGTTCGCGGGCGCGGGGGTTTGGATTGAGCTGACGCGTAGTTTGAATTGAAATCCGTGCCTTGCTCGCTCAGAGTCGCGCTGATGGCTTTGCAATTTCTGGGCAAATACCGCGAGACCGGGCTGCTTTTAATTCGCGCAAGCATCGGTCTGATCTTTATCATTGTGATCGCGCCGGTTCTGTGGAACGGCCAGGGAAGCTGGGAGCATTTCGGCAGCGCGATGAAGCACCTCGATTTTCACTCACATTACAAATTCTGGGGGTTCGCCGGAGCGCTCCTCGGGTGTGCGGGCGGTGTCCTCATGATTCTCGGATTATTTTTTCGCATCGGCGTGCTCTTCGCGCTCGCGGTTACGCTGGTTCACCTCATCGCGCTGTGGAACAGTCGCGGCGATTTTTACACGCGACTGCCGGCCCTGGAGATGTCGATCTTGCTCTTAAGCCTCCTTTTCATCGGACCCGGTAAATACAGTGTAGATAAAGGATAGTGATAGGTGAT
>DMCG01000128.1:10893-11983 GCA_003445855.1 Spartobacteria bacterium
GTGATAAGTGAATAGGCATCGCGTCATCACCATTCACCAGTCACTGATCACTGTTCACTTTTCTTTTGCTCCGTGATCACGAGAGCGGGCAAGTCGAGTTGTTTGATCAGTGCGCTCACCTTCGGAAGGTCGTCGCTCTTGATTTGCGCCCATTTTTTCAATTGCTGGTCAAGTTGGCCGCTCAACATTTGGAAAACATCCTGCTGGGACTTGCTCGGCGCGGAGTCGCCGGCGTCGATGGAGTGACTGAAACTGTCGGATCTTTCGTTGAGCATGTTGGGGAAGGCGAGATTTCCTTCCGAGCCTTTCATGTTTACCTGAACCAGCTGCTGTTCGACGTCGGACATTTTGTGATCGAGCTCATCGGCGGTGGTGAGCGCGGCTTTCAACCGCTGATCATCGTCGAACCGTTTGTGCAGTGATTGAATTTGCAATTTCACTTCGCGGATCTCGTTGACGGCTTGATGCAGCTCTGAGATGCGATCGTTGACTCGCTTGGCAAGATCGAATTGCTTTTGCAAAGCGGGCTCGGCGCCTTTGGTGCGCGGATCAATCGCAAGATGCAACGGTGCGGTCTGGCTTTTGCCGGAGACGGTCAACTTCATCTGGTACTCGCCCGGCAAAGCCAGCGGGCCTTTCGGCCCATTGCCGGAATAGAAGGCGCCGGGAATTTGCACAGGATCATCGTAGCGCAGGTCCCACGCAAAGCGGTTCATGCCTTCGCTTGCGGAAATAGTTTTCGCGCGCTCGACCCGATCAGGCCATTCCGGCGGCTGCTCGCCCTCCTTTTTTTCCTTGCTGGAGAGATGCCGAACGAGTTTGCCGGAAGCATCCAGAATATCGATTGTGACTTCATCCTTGGGCGCGGTCTTGAAATAATAATCGATGATCGCGCCGGACGGCGGGTTGTCGCCCACAGGCTGGCGCTTGTCGATTTCCTCGGGGTAATGCAGACGCAATGCGGTCTCTGGTTGATAAAGAATCGTGTCCGCTTGGGCCGATTGTGTTGTGACTTGTCGCAACGGCGTCACATCGTCGAGCACCCAGAAGGATCGCCCATGCGATGCGGCCACGAGGTCATCATCCTTCA
>DMCG01000172.1:0-474 GCA_003445855.1 Spartobacteria bacterium
TATTATGCTCTTACAAAAAACCCTGCATATGAGTCAGTCGCTGGCGGAGTGCAAAGCGCGTCTGACCAGCATTCAATCCTACAAGCGGCAGTTTGTCATGGTGACGAAGGCCACCGTGACTTCATCGAAGACAGTGGATTTTAGCTTTCGCGGTCCCATTGGTTTCGAGGCGCATACGGTGCTCCTGGCGGTCGACAGCGAGTCGCCCGATCAATACGCATTTGAATCGGTGGGCGGCAATATTGATCTGATGGGATTGGTCGATTTTACGGAGATTCGGCTAAACTGCACCGAGATAACGCTGGCTGTGCATTACGAGATCAAGAGCAAGCTTTTCGCGTGGCTTGACCGGCGTTTCCATTTTATAGACGCGTTCATGACTTCGGAGCTGCGCAGCATTCGTGCACACTTCGAAGGTATTGCGGCACCGTATCTCGAGCCTGCGTCGATGCTGCCGATGTTCGAACCGGTGGC
>DMCG01000172.1:811-3198 GCA_003445855.1 Spartobacteria bacterium
TGCTCTTTTGTTTTTTTGAATCGAGCTTTATTTGATTCGCACCGCGCGGGTCTTATCGAGTCGCAAGATCTGGCCGGGGCGCAGTGAGAGCATTGTTTTCGGATCGACGATTTTTTTTCCGTCGAGTTGGACGCTGCCTTGCTTGATCAAACGGCTCGCTTCCGTGCGTGATTTTGTGGTGGCGAAAGCTTGCGCGTAGGCAGCGATCACGATTGTTACTGCGTTTTCATCGCGCGCCGTAAATTCTGGAAGTTCGGCATCGGCCAGCCGCCTTTCGCTAAAACGCGCGTTCCATTCACCCAATGTTTTTTCCGCAATCGCGGCCGAGTGATAAGTTTCTACAATTTCAAAGGCAAGCTGCTTCTTCGCTTCGAGCGGATGCGCGCCCTGCGCAACTGGACGCCCCAACAGCAGGGGGTAATAGCGCGCCATCAACTCATCGGAGATGCTCATTAATTTTCCAAACATTTCCGTGGCAGGCTCGTTCACGCCAACAAAATTGCCGAAGCTTTTGCTCATTTTCTTGGAGCCGTCCAAACCGTCGAGAATGGGAAGAAGAAATACGACCTGCTGCGCCTGGCCTTCTTCTTTTTGAAAATCGCGGCCAACCAAAATGTTAAAGAGCTGATCCGTCCCGCCAAGCTCGACATCCGCCTTCACCATGACCGAGTCCCAGCCTTGCATGATCGGATATTGAATCTCGTGGGCGCGGACCGCTTGCTGATTGTCGATCCTCTCGCGGAAATCTTCGCGCTGGAGCATTTGCTGCAACGTAACACGGCTGTTCAGTCGGATGACCTCTTCAAACGACATCGTTCGAAACCAATCGCCGTTGCAAACCGTTTCGGTGCGGGCAGGATCGAGAATCTTGAAGGCTTGCTCGCGGTAACTTTCCGCATTGGTCAGCACTTCCTTGTGCGTCAAGTGTGGCCGCGTTGTCGATCGGCCGCTCGGATCGCCGATCATTCCGGTAAAATCGCCAATAATGAGCACTGCCTGGTGGCCGAGATCTTGAAATTGCCGCAGTTTTCGCAAAACGATCGAGTGGCCGAGATGAATATCCGGACTCGTTGGATCGACACCGAGTTTCACGCGCAGGGGTCGGCCGAGCGCGAGTTTTTCGCGCAACTCAACTTCGCTGATGATTTGCGCGGCGCCCGGTTTTAACAATGCGAGCGCTTCATCCGGTTGCATATCCATTACGGAATAGTGCACCGGCCCGGCGCGCTATTTATTTTTATTCAGCAACTCGCGCACCTGCTCGATGGTCATGGGCGGATTCTGCCTGTCGAGCGACTTTTGACTTTTGCCTCGATCAAGGAACGGGCGTTCGCCGGCAAAAGTGCGGCTGCCGGTTGTTCTGCCTGCTTCGTGGGCATCGCGAACCCCGCGCGAGGTCGGAATCGGAACGCTGCGGTTTGAGTTTGTAATCTGTTTTTGCGAAGAAATGTTCGCTGCGTTATTAGCACCGCGAAAAGATTGGGAATTGAATTGCCAGGCTGAAAAATCGCGTGTCCCGGAAAAATCCTTCGAGTTCGATTTTTTTTGAACGTAAAATGTGCCAACCGTCGCTCGTTTATCAACCGATACGCCGTCGGCAACGAATTTTTTCTTTTGGGCTGTGTTCTGCAAAGTCATGTCGGGCTTGAGCAGCCGGTCGACCAGCTTGCTTTCCTGATCTTGCGCGCGGGCCGCAGGCAGCCAAAGCACCAGACTTAACAATAGCGCAAGGCTTCGCACGTCCTTCAGGCTGCCGAAGTCGTGGCGCGCTTGTAAAGGAAATTGTCGATGGACAAATACTGACCAGAGCAAAGCGTCCCTCGCACGCGCCTTTGATTCAGTTGTCTCTCTCAGAGCGCGGAACGCAATCGTCCTGCACCTGCGGGCGGTGCGACGCGACCGTGTAGAATATCGCTCGCACTGACGGGTCGGCCGTAATAGCGCGCGTTCGCCTCTTTTCGCGTTCCAATGACTGCACCTTCCAGCGATATGCCGGCGAACAGACCTTTGCTCCGGCTGTACGTGTAAATGGCAGCGGTCGGAGTAACGCCTGCCTCCGCAGTGCGACCTAGCGGACCTACCGCTGCGCTTATATCCGCGCCGATCGTGACGTTTCCTCCTCGTGAAAACGCACGCACCGCAGCGGCATTATTGAGGACGATGACGAAATCGGTCATTTCAGCGCCGATCTGCAATCCCCAGCCGGCCCCGCCCGTGCCGACGAATGACGGGCCACACCAGCCATGACCTGTTCTTGCCACTACGACGCCGTGCCCGGCCTTGCCGCTAAAAATGAATCCTGCTTTCACGACCGACATCACCGCGAGGCCGCGCGCGTGACGCAAAACGCTCCGCGGAATCTGATGCTCCGGCAGCGCTCGGAA
This sequence comes from Spartobacteria bacterium, assembly GCA_003445855.1. Classification (GTDB taxonomy): domain Bacteria; phylum Verrucomicrobiota; class Verrucomicrobiia; order Chthoniobacterales; family UBA10450; genus UBA10450. The sequence goes on from DMCG01000172.1 coordinate 3,196, forward strand.
TTC
>DMCG01000081.1:0-722 GCA_003445855.1 Spartobacteria bacterium
TCGAGTTCATCAAGAAACGCATGCCGGAGTGGGACGGGAAAGGCTTTATCTGCTTCGACGATCTCGGCGAATTCCGAAAAGATTACGTGAAGGAAGTTTTGCAGGACGAGATCGGCGAACTTTCCGCGCTCGATCACGAAGTCATCGAAAGTTTGCAGCAGCACGAAATTCTCTCGAGCGACATCAGCAAACAGTTTGAGACGAAGCTGACGTTCGGCGAACGGCTGTCGGACCGGATCGCCTCATTTGGCGGCAGTTGGAAATTCCTGATCACGTTTTTCAGCATCCTCGTCGTTTGGATCATCATCAACGGCGTCCTTTTGATGATCCACGCCTTCGATCCCTACCCGTTCATTCTCCTGAACTTAATTTTGTCGTGTCTGGCCGCCGTTCAGGCGCCGGTCATCATGATGAGCCAGAACCGCGTGGAAGCACGTGACAGGTTGCGCGCGGAAAACGATTACAAGGTCAATCTCAAAGCCGAGCTCGAGATTCGGCATTTGCACGAGAAAATCGACCACTTGTTGCGAGGCCAATACAACCGGCTCTTCGAAATTCAGCAGATTCAAATCGAGCTGCTCGAAGAAATCGGCCGCAAACGCGAAGGCTGAGCTTGCCGAAATCTTCATAGAGCGCGCCCCGAATCAATTCAGAATTGGCTGGCTGTGCAATTTCACGTAGTCGATTCACTGGACGAAAGTGAGCCCGCAAAGCAGCTGGCG
>DMCG01000081.1:979-3633 GCA_003445855.1 Spartobacteria bacterium
CAAACGGCTTCGTTCCTTGGGGTGGGAAGGTCCCCATTACCGCAGTAATCATCCGTTTATGTTTAAAGAAGATTCGCCACCCCTAAAGATCCCTAATCCACACACGAAAGACATCTCGATCGATCTGTTAAGCAAGATTCTAAAGCAGGCCGGAATTTCCCGAGAGGAATGGCTTGAAAGCCGTTAAGCCAAAGTAAGCTGGGGCGGTCGCACGCCTTTCAGCGCCGGCAGCGGCTGACCTCGCTCGACTTGAAGCTCGATCCAGCCTCTTAGAACTTGACGTAATTCGTTCCTGGCTCCCTCGCGTGTTCTGCCATCGGCCCAAGCTCCACGAAAGGCTGGAAGCCCAGCATATACTTTGGTTCCCTTCTCGATTTTCTCATATCGAGCGGTGTCCAATGCGGCCTCGATGTACTCGTCAAGAGTCTTGAAGCTTTTCACGGATTGTAGTATAGCCTGCGGCACGCCAATTCCGCAAAGATTTACTCAAATGCGCTCCGACGCATATTTCACGCGCCTAAAAAACAAATCCAGAGCGGCGTTACTCGTTTCAGTTCTCGTTGACAGCTTGGTCCAGCGCGGGTCAAAACGATTACATCAAGGGGTAGACACGACGGTTCATCTCTTCGAATTCTCCTCCACCAATTGGATCTCTTGCTCGGTCAGCCCGTAGAGCCGATAGACGATTTGGTCAATCAAGTGGTCGGTGAATCCAATCTCGGCTTCGAGGGGCAGTAGCTTTTCTTTGGCCTTAGAAAATCGGGAGCGGATGTTTTCTTCGGCTGTTTCGGTCAGGCGAATGTTCTGCGCGGCGAGCAGTTTCGTGTTTTTGCGCAGGTGCGCGAAAACGTCGGCGGCTTCGAGCTTCCAAAATTCGTCGAGTTTGGTTTTAAGTAGTGGTCGGAGAAAAGAGCTTCCGTTTGCCAAAGCTTCCGAACTTCGGGCAGGCCCAGTTCGGGATGAGGATCAGAGGATCGCCTCGCTCGCGGCATCAGAATCTTTTACATTACACAAGTGCCATGGTCGAGGCCGACGACGCGCATTTGTCGATGTTGGTTTTTCCAATTGAAGAGTGCGCGTCGCCACAGCAGCGTAACCGGCAATGTCTCGTCAATACACGCTGCAGCGGACGCCAACATCGACATCAATCCACATCGATTATGCCGCAGCTTGGCCAAGCTGCGCGATAAAAATCTTCTGCGCGTCAAAGGCAACACGATCACGGTGCAGAAACCGCGCGAGTTGCAAAAGCTGCTCCAGGAAAATCTCGGTGAACTCTAACTGCTGAACGCGGCCTCTTATGATTCCGGATCAGGTATGGTGACTTTCGGAACGACTTTCATCATCCAGATCAAGGAGGCGATGAGCCAGAAGACGGCCGCAGCCACGAGATGAATGGTGCGCGCTTTTGGTGCAAGATCGGCGACGTAGCGCGAAAGCATCGCCACAAAAATCAAAATGGCGGCGATGATGAAAAATGGCAGCCGTTTGCGCAGCAGATCGGCGTTGCCGCTGTGGCCAAAGATCACGCGCGTCGCGACCGTGAGGACGATCAAACCGAATCCGCTGATGAATATAATATGAAGCGCGCCGATTCCATATTGCGGCCAGATAGCGGCGACGCCGATGCCGATAAGCACCGCCGCGATTCCAACGCGCAAACAATCGCCCAAAAAACTGCGGCCGCGCCAGGGCATCCGCGCGATCAGATAAACCAAGACCGCGCCGAGTCGCAACCAGCTGGCGATAGCAGTAACATCAAAAACTTCCGCAACAAAAGTTCCATCGACAATCAAGCCGACGCTCGCGGCAAACACCGCTCGCGGCATCCATCCGGCGGGGAGCTTTCGTGATTCTGGCAGATCGGGGCGCGGCGTACCGAGCAGATGCGCGAGCAAAAATGGTGCAACCCCAAGAATTGGCAGAAGTGCAAATCCTTGCTCGAGCAGCGCCGCCCCGATGCGATATTGCGCTGAATAAAGTTTGTCTTCGAAAAGCGCGAGCAGCAGCGCACCGACAAATCCGTTCAGAAGTCCAAGCGCGACGAGCGCGAAGTTCGGCGGTGGCGAATCTTCTCGCCGAGCGAACCGTTTGCCGATGGCGAAGAGAAAAACCGCGAGGCAGAAAGAGAACAGAATGTCGCCCGCGCGATGCGCGCCGCCGACATGCAAGCCCGCCGACAAAAGATCGAGACTCAAGAGCGTGAACAGTTCGCGCCGCGAGAAATGAGATGTCGATGTTATCCGCGGCCCCGCCGTTCCAAGAAAACCGATGATAAATGAGGCCATGAAGCCTTCGATCATCAGTCGCGCGTGCGGCGTTCCGGGGTACGCGGTGACAAGTCCGGCGTAGTAAAGAGGCCACAGAGAGACTCCGACTATTCCGAGCATCAGCCCAGTCGGAAAGAAAAGTCGAAACGGCTCCTCGCAAAGAACCTGGATCGAGCGCGCCCGACTCTGCATTCTTGCAGCAAAACTGCCTTCCTGGGAAATCTCAACCGTTAAAGCTGAGCGCAGGTAATAGCTCCGTTAGTTGTCGATCTTGCCGCTTTTCTGGTTCGGGGCGCACACAACTCCTCCTTCTTCACTTGAAGAGTTTGCTTCAGCACAGCAGCGTAACCGGCAATGTCCCGGCAATACACGCTGCAACGCGCG
>DMCG01000186.1:0-1834 GCA_003445855.1 Spartobacteria bacterium
GGCGGCAAGTTGCGCGCTCATTATGATCCAACGGAATCGGTTCTCGTTACGGCAATTACACTACCTTTGTCCGCAAAACCGGGTTGAAGTATTGGGCCTGAATTCTCGAACGGTCGATGCGAGAAGCGGCCAAATGCACATTGTGATCTCGCGGAACTTATCTCCATGACGACAGAGAAGCGCCGAATCCTGGTCATTGACGATGAGCGTCCGATTCTTCTAACGCTGGAGGCACTTCTCGGCCGGCATGGTTACCAGGTTGAAACTTCCGGTACTGCGTCGCACGGCCTTCGATTGTTGAGAACGAAGTCGCCTGACCTGGTTTTGCTTGATCTACAGTTACCCGATGCAGAAGGGCTGCAAACACTCGATCAAATCAAAGCTGAGTCTCCAGCGACTCAGGTCATCATTCTGACGGCGCACGATTCTTTGAGCAACGCGATCGAGTCGATCAAGCGCGGTGCTTTCCATTTCATCAGCAAACCGTACGCGCCGGAAGAATTGCTCAGTTTGGTCGAGAAAGCTTTGGAAAAGGAATTGCTTCTCCGCGAGACGAAAGAACTGCGGCAGAAAACACAACAGCTGGAGAAACGTCTTGAAATTGCCGAGACGCGGCTGGCTCCCGTTTTCAAGAGCAAGGTGATGCAAGAGATCGACGAACTGATCGAGGCCATGGCGCCTTCGGAAGCAAACGTCTTAATCACGGGCGAAAGCGGGACCGGCAAAGAAGTAATCGCCAATGTGATCCACACGCGCAGCCGCCGCGCCGCCAAACCGATGGTAAAGCTCAACTGCGCCGCATTTCCACAGACCATGATTGAGGGAGAACTCTTTGGCTATGTAAAAGGCGCGTTTACAGGCGCGATGAACGATTTCCCGGGAATGATTGCCGCGGCCAGTGGAAGCACTTTATTTCTCGACGAAATTTCCGATATGCCAGCGGATTTGCAGACTCGCTTTTTGCGGGTGCTGCAGGAGCGCGAATACCGGCCGCTGGGCAGCACACGCACGCTCAAGGCCGATTTCCGCGTCATCGCCGCGACCAATCGGCCCGTTGCACAAGCGCTCGCCGAAAATCGCCTGCGCTCTGATTTGTATTATCGGCTCAATACGTTCCAGATCGAGGTGCCGCCGCTACGAGAACGAAAACAGGATATTCCGCCACTGGTCGCTTCGTTTGTGAAACAGTTCGCGCAGCAGCTGGACAAACCCGAGCCGACGATCGCGCCGGATGCTTTCCAGAAATTGCTCGACTATGCCTGGCCAGGCAACGTGCGCGAATTGCAGAATGCAATGGAATACGCGGTGGTGCTGGCGCGGCAAAACCTGATTGGCGTGAAAGAGTTGCCCACCGAATTACAGTTGCCCAACGCGCTGCAGCAGGCCGAGCGTGGGACTGCGCCGCGAGCCGGCGTACAGAGCCTGGATGACATGGAGCGGAACACGATTCTTCAGGCACTCGCACAATGTCATGGGAACAAGAAGAAAGCGGCCCAGCTTCTCGGCATCCAGCGGCCGACGCTTTATAACAAAATGAAGCGTTACGCGATCGAGCTGTGACGAAGTCGATTGCGTTGTAGAGGCCGCTTTGTCAGCCGCCTTAGGCGCTCGCCGCGGCGAGCGCGCCTCTACACCTTCGTTGGCGCTGCGAACATCCCGCGCTAAGATCGACAATCACCATGTCTCGCCACCTCGAACAAGTTCTGGCGCACGCGGAGAACCAACTCGCCGCCACCGGCGCAAGACGTCCGACAGAAGTTCTCCCGCTTTACAAAAAATTCCTGAAGATCGAAGAGCATCGGCTGCGCTTGAAACACCAGGCTGGCGGCGGTGG
>DMCG01000186.1:2039-6244 GCA_003445855.1 Spartobacteria bacterium
CTGCAGCGGGGAGCGAGGAGAGAGCAAAGCTTCCGCTCGCCCTGGTCGCCCTGGGCGGGTATGGCCGGGGAGAGCTCAATCCTTTTAGCGATGTCGACGTTATGCTCTTGCATGGCCAAAATGCCGCAAAAGTTTCGCCCTACCTCGAGCAAACAGTTGAGCAAATCCTCTATTTGCTCTGGGATATTGGTTTCAAGGTCGGTCATTCCACTCGCTCGATTAAGGAGGCCATCACGCAGGCCAATCGCGACATGCGTACAAAAACCGCAATGCTCGAGTCGCGTTATCTGGCGGGAGATGCCGAGCTGGCGCGAGAGTTTCGAGACCAATTCCGCTCAAAATGTGTAGCCGGCAATGAGCGGCGCTACGTCGAGATGCGGATGCAGGACCAAATCGCGCGCCACAAAAAATTTGGCGACAGTGTTTACATGCAAGAGCCACATCTGAAAAGCGGGTGCGGTGGTTTGCGCGATTATCAAAACTTGCTCTGGATGACTTATTTCAAGGAAGGTGCTCTGACGACGACTCACCTCGTTGGAAAAGATTGGTTGAGCGAATCCGATCAGCGCCGGATCGAGAGGGCTTACGATTTCCTTCTTCGCATTCGCACGGATCTGCACTACGCCACGGGCCGCGCCACTGACTTTCTGCATCTTAATATGCAGGAGCAGATCGCAAAACGCTTGAACTATTCCCAGGAGCGGGGGCAGCTCCGAAGCGAGGCGCTTATGCGAGAGTACTATGAGCACACACGAAACATTTTTCGCGTGACCGAGCGGATCACGGAACAATTTGCGAGCGGACGCGCTACGGAAAGAACACGTTCCCTCTTCAGTTTTCTGCCGTTAGTCCGCAGCGACGAGACGCGGGTTGGATCGTTTTTCATTCGCAATGGGCAACTCAACACCGACCAACGCGATCTCTTTCACAAAGACCCGGCGCAGATGATGCATGTGTTTCAGCTCGCGCAGCAGCGCGCGCTGGATCTTAGTCCGGATCTGGCGGACTTGCTCAGCCGAAGCCTTAGACAAGTGACGCGCACATATCGATATGCCAAGGCCCCGCGCGAAGTCTTTAAGGTGATCTTATCGCGCAAGGGGGAAGTGGGACGCGTCCTTCGAATGATGCACCGAGTGGATTTTCTCGGACGCTACATTCCCGAGTTTGGCCAACTGACCTGCCTCGTGCAACACGAGTTTCGTCATCGCTACACGGCGGACGAGCACACACTGGTTTGCATCGACAAACTCGATGCGCTGGCGCAGACGGATGATCCGAAGCTGGTTGCGTATCGAAAGCTCTTTGAGCGACTTGAAGATCCCTTTGTTCTTTACCTGGCGCTGCTTTTGCACGACACCGGCAAAGCGGTTGGGGCGCGGCCGCACTCCGAAGCGAGCGCGCTTTTTGCCCAGCGTGTCGCAACGCGCCTGCAATTATCTTCCGAGCAGCGCAAATCCCTCATTCTTCTCGTCGACCATCACCTCACGCTCTCCAATATTGCGCAACAGAGAAATCTGGATGATCCGGCCACGGTGGTGGAGTTGGGCAACATCGTGCGGGATCAGAAGAACTTGAATACACTGATGCTGCTCACTTTGGCTGACGGCCAGGGCACGAGCGCGGAAGCATGGTCTGACTGGAAGGAATCGCTCGTCTGGCAACTTTTTCATGCGACTTCGAAATACCTGGCCGACCAAAAATCCTACTATGAACAAACAAAAATCGAGCGTGAAAGCCTGCAGCGTTCCATCGCCGATGATCTTCCCTGCGATTATGCGGAGGAGATCGAAGCACACTTTGACTTCATGTCGGACAATTATTTTCGCGCGTTCAACGTTCCCGAAATTGTCGGGCATCTTGAACTTTTTCGATCATTTCTTGAGAACGTATCCAGCCGCGGCGAGCAGCCGCTGGCTCCGGCGATCAACTGGCAAGCTTTTCCCGAGCAGGGCCACAGCATCGTCAGTTTCTGCACTTGGGACCGTGAACAACTACTGGCCAAAATCGCCGGCTCGTTTTCGGTCGTTCCAATTAATATCTTGAGCGCGGACATTTTTCCCCGTGGAGACAACGTCGTTCTCGACATTTTTCGAGTTTGCGACACGAAAGCACGCGCGGTTACCGACAAGCTGGACTTCGAGCTCGTCGAAAAAACTTTGCATGCCGCGCTCGAGAGCGTGAACTTCGATTTTGGACGATTGATGGAAAAAGCGAGGGGGCAAAGCCGGCATCGCCTTGTGCAGGAAATCGAATTTCCTACTCGCATCGCGATGGATAACAGGGCACACCCCACTTACACGCTCATCCAAATTCAAACGCCGGACCGTCTCGGCTTGCTCTACGACCTTCTCTCCTGTCTCGACCTGGAGGACGTTTCCATTGCGCTCTCGCGCATCAGCACTCAGAATGGAGCGGCCATCGACACTTTCTATGTCGCTGACCGTTCCACTCGGAGCAAGATTACAGATTCACAACGCATCGCCGCGCTCCAAAAACATCTGCAGCTGGCGGCGGTGAGTGTGCTCGAGCACTGAAATCGCTGGCTCATTTTTCTGCCATCTCTATCGTCTCGCACGCGCATGAACGTGATCATTCTCGCTGCTGGTTATGCGACCCGTCTTTATCCACTCACGCTCGACAAGGCCAAGCCGTTGCTGGCGGTCGCAGGCAGGCCCATGATCGACTGGGTCGTGGATAATCTCGCGGATGTTCCGGAACTCGGAACCATCTACATCGTAACCAACGACAAGTTCGCGAATGATTTTCAGGCTTGGGCGGATCGTTATCAAGATCGACAACCAGAGCTCAAGCTCAAAATCATCAACGATGGTTCGAAAAGCGACGACGATAAATTGGGCGCGATCGGAGACATCAATTTCGTGATTACCCGTGAGAATTTGGCAGAGAGCGATTTGCTCATCATCGCGGGCGATAACTTGTTTAGTGAATCGCTCCGGGGCTTTGTTAACTACGCGAAGAAGACCGCAGCGACGGTTGCCATTTACGACATCGGCGACCTGGAAGCGGTCAAGAAGTATGGCAACATCACGATCGATTCGAACAGCATCATCACGCACTTTGAGGAAAAGCCGGACAAACCGCGAAGCACTCTGGCCGCCCTTGCAATTTATTATTATTCACGCGAAGTCGCCTCCCTCCTGACAACGTATCTTGCCGCGGGAAATAATCCCGATCAGCCGGGCCGGTTTGTGCAATGGCTTTACCAGCGCAAGCCGGTGAAAACTTTCCAGATCAAAGGTAAATGGCTCGATATCGGAAGCAAAGAGACGCTGGCACAAGCCAATGAGATCTTCGCGAAGTTGTAGTGGCGCTCTGTGAGCGTCGCACTAATTTGATCGGCGGTCATAGACCGCCGCTACAGCGCGATTGTCGATCTTATTTGAGTCGACCTTCATCGAATTCGATGAGATCGAAGTAAGTCCGAATATCTTTGCGGCCTTCGCCGCCCGCTTCTTTGAGAAAGTGGAGGAAGCGCGCTTTTTTTGCGGCCGTGTCCGGGTGACGGGAAATCATCACCTCATTCCATTGCTCGATTGCTTCCGGAGAATGCTTCACGCCGTGTTCCTGCACCCAGGTTAAAACGGCACCATCGTCATCCAGGCGGTTCGCCGCTTCTTCAAATGCATCCGGGTTGAGTTTTAAAAACGCGAGCAAATGTTTGTCGAAGCCGACGGTTTTGTAATTGTAGCCGTTGAGCAGGCCCTTCCGGTGCAATCTTGCTTTGTCGATCAAACGCGGCAGATGCACGTAGCCGCCGAGTTTTTCGTACGGACTGCGTGGACGCAGTTTTTGCATCGACGCGAAGCTTAAGTGGCGGGCAGAGGCCGCGCCGCGGCTCCCGGGATGCTGGATTCGCGTACGCTCGCGGCTGCTGGTTTTTGCTCCGGCAACAATTCGGCTTGTGTAAGATCGGCCTGCCCAATAACAAGCTGGCCGAAAAAGATTCCGCCTTTGTCGATCGTGATCGATTTCGCCGTTACATCGCCGTCGAGCACTCCGGTTTTGTGAATGTTCACGCCGCCGGTGGCGATTATTTCTCCAGACATCCGTCCTTTTATGTCGATGTTCGCCACTCTGACGCGTCGGAAACATTGGACGTCGGCTTTTCGTTCAACGCAGACATAGTTGGCGACGAGGCGTCCCGGGATCTTTCCGACGAGGTTAATCGTGGCTGACTCTTCGCA
>DMCG01000113.1 GCA_003445855.1 Spartobacteria bacterium
ATTCCTTCGGACATCAAGATCAAGAATCCGAACGGCAACCGGGAGTACATCCTGCTGGTCGAGGACGAAAGCCAGGTCGCTGAGTTCGCGGCCGAGATATTGGCCGAGGAAGGGTACAAAGTGATTCTGGCGCTGGATGGTTTTGAGGCGTTAAAAATTTACCGAAATATCGGCAAACACATTGGCCTGGTAATCCTGGATTTCTTTCTTCCCGTCATGGATGGCGATGCCGTTTTCGATGAGCTGCGCACGCTCAATCCGGAGGTTGACGTCGTTTTGAGCAGCGGTTTCGCCGAGCAAAATAAGATCAGCGCGATGTTGGATCTGGGCCTTCGCGGTTTTATCCCGAAGCCGTACTCGAGTCAAAAGCTCCTGGCCCAAGTCCGCTCGACGCTCGACGCGGGTCGAGAAGGTTTACGCCAGGCGTAACCGCCGCGGCGGGCCAGGAGTTTTCGCCCCCGCGACCATAAGCGGTTCGGAATACACGGGCTCTGGCATCAATTTAGCTTCTCAACAACAGGACGCCCATGTCTCGCATTGATGCTTTCTTCAAACTGATGGCCGAGCAGAAGGCTTCCGATCTGCACCTTTCCACAAACAATCCGCCGATGCTGCGCATCAATGGCGATCTGGTGCGGGTGGATTTTCCACCTCTCAAAAACGACGAGCTCAAGACAATGGTCTATGAGATCGCGCCAGAAGGAAAAATCAAAGTCTTCGAAGAAACTTCCGACGTCGATTTCGGCTACGAAGTGCCGGGCGTCGCTCGCTATCGCGCGAACTTCTTTCAGCAAAAATACGGTGTCTCCGCCGTCTTTCGCTTGATCCCGCCGAACGTCATGACCTTGGACGAGCTTGGTCTCCCGCAGGTCCTGAAAAGATTTGCCATGCTCAAGAAGGGACTGATCCTGGTGACCGGACCGACGGGTTCCGGTAAGAACACCACCCTGGCGGCGATGATCGATTATGCCAATCTCCAGCGACAGGACCACATCATTACCGTCGAAGATCCGATTGAATTTGTACATCGGAGCCAAAACTGCCTCATCCAGCAACGCGAAGTGGGCGTACACACGCGGTCCTTCGCGGCCGCGCTGCGCAGCGCATTGCGCGAGGATCCCGATATCATCCTCGTGGGCGAAATGCGCGATCTCGAGACGATCGAATTGGCGCTGACCGCGGCCGCCACCGGCCACCTCGTGTTCGCCACACTGCACACCTCAAGCGCCGCCAAAGCGGTGGATCGCATCATCGACGTGTTCCCAACCCATCAGCAGAACCAGATCCGCACCACGCTTGCCGAATCGCTTAAAGGCGTGATTGCGCAAAATCTATTCAAGCGAATCGACAAACCCGGCCGTGTCGCTGCGTTGGAGATTCTGCTCGTCGACATGGCCATCGCCAACCTGGTGCGGGAAGGAAAGACACATCAAATCCCGGGCATGCTCCAAGTCGGAAAGAAGAAAGGCAACCAGCCGCTTGACGACGTGATCATGGACCACTTGCGCAACACAAGGATCAGTCCCGAAGAGGCCTACGATAAATCGAACGACAAGAAAAAATTCCGCCAATTTCTAAAAGATCCGCCAGTGGATGGCTCGGAGGAATCAGCATGAGGATTCCTGACCTGGACAAAATTTTATCGGCGATGCTGAAAACCTACGACGGCATCTCCGACGTCAATTTTTCTGTCGGCCACCCGCTACAGGTCGAGGATTTCGGCGAACTAAAACCGGTTTTTGTCGATCCGCCGATTGAAGCACTTACTCCCTATCAGACGGAGCAAGTTGCCCTCACGCTCATGCAGGGAAATCGCCGGTTGATTTACGATTACCTGACTGGAGGCTCGTGCGATTGCAGTTACTCACTTCACGATGAAGCCCGTTTCCGCGTCAATATTTTCCGGCAACAGGGACATTTCTCGGTCGTGCTTCGGAAACTTCAGGGAGAAGTCCCAACTATTGAAGCACTTCATCTCCCTCCCATCTTTCACGAGATCGCCAAGGAAAAAACCGGCCTCGTTTTGGTGACCGGCTCCACCGGCAGCGGAAAGACAACCACGCTGGCCGCGTTGCTCAATGAGATTAATCAAACGCAACCGGTTCACGTGATTACCCTCGAAGACCCGGTTGAGTACGTTCACGCAAAGCTCAAGGCCACCGTCAATCAGCGTGAGCTCGGGCATGATTTCAACAACTATCCGAACGGCCTCCGCGCGGCGTTACGTCAGGCACCAAAGGTCATCCTCGTCGGCGAAATGCGAGATCGCGCCACCGTCGAAATCGCTCTCATGGCCTCGGAGACGGGTCACCTTGTTTTTAGCACGTTGCACACGGTCGACGCCGGCCAGTCGATCAACCGCATTCTCGGTCTCTTTTCCATCGGCGAAGAAAAGCAACTGCGCATTCGCCTCGCGGATACTTTGCGTTATGTAGTGAGCCAGCGTCTCGCGCCCAAGGTTGGTGGTGGCCGGCACTTGATCGCCGAAATTCTCGGCTACAACTTGCGCACGAAAGAAGCCATCGAGATCGGAGAAGGCGAACACCGCAGCTTTTATGAGATCATTGAGGCCAGCTCGCCATTTGGCTGGATGACTTTCGATCAATCGATCCTCGCCGCTTACGAAAACGACCTCATCACGGAGGAAACGGCGAAGCTTTTTGCCTCCCGAAGAGGCCGCGTCACCCGCGGGATCGATTTAATCCAAAAGGCACGCGGCATGGATAACGAACCCGATTCCGGTTTGCGCCTTGATCTGCCCGAGAACGCTTTTCACTAAATCTTGCCATGGAACAGGAACTCGACTCAAAATTCCTCGATCTCGGCGATAACACTGCGCTGGTCTGCGTCGACCATCAGCAATACCAGAAGATCGTCGTGCCCCAGCTCATCGATCTGGGCTACAAGGTACATCTCGGCTTGTTCGAAGAAGACGTCGTCCTCAAGCTCCAGACCTACAGCTACGGCGTGGTCGTGATCTACGAGAACTTTAAGGAATCCACCTTGCAGACAAACCCGATTCTGCACGAGATAACCAAGGGGCCCGACGCGCGACGGCGCGAACATTTCGTCGTCTTGCTCAGCCACCGCTTTGCCACTAATGACGCGATGAGCGCATTCGTGCAGAGCGTCGATCAGATCATCAATATCGGCGATCTCGCCAACTTCAAACCGGTCCTGCGGCGCGGGGCCACCCAGCATCGGGAACTTTATCATTCCTTTAACGAAATGCTGAAGAGCGTTCAATCGCTCTAATTTTCCGTGGCCGCGGCGGCCCGCAGCGCTCTCCCTCAAAGATTTTCCGCGCAAAGTCGGAAGCGCGACAATCTTAAAAGAGCAGGAACAAAACAGCACGACAGCTGTTAAATGCTGTATGCGCTTTCCGTCCGATATCAGTTGCCAGGAGAATGATGCCCGCAATATTCATCATCGGTTGACATGAAACTGCTTAATTGGGTTCGATTCACTTGGGATTTGAGCAAGCTCCCGCCGATCGTCTCGGAATTGCCGGAACATTATCAGATCGGCCCCGCCACCACCGAAGATGAAAATGAATTGCGCAAGGTTCTCTCCAGCGCATTCGTTCTCGATCCGACTTGGAGTCCTGCCATGGGAGAAGTGATGTTAACGATTCAATCGTGGCTGGATCACGCGTTCACTTCGGAAAAGAGCACCTGTCTCACACTGCGTCATGGCTCCCGCATCATCGGCGCGTCCGTGCTCTCGCTTGATCCACAGGCCGATAACCATCTTGCGCCCGGGCCTTGCATCTTGATGGAATACCGCAATCGCGGCTTCGGCACGCGTTTGCTCGAAAGCTCATTCAAGTTGTTGCGCGAAAGTGCACTCTCTCGCGCCATCGGCATCGCGCGGGAAAACGCGCCCGTCGCGAGATTTCTCTACACGAAGTTCGGCGGCATCGCCGTGCCGGCCGACTTCCCCCGGCTGCTCGCGGCCCAGCCTTTGGTGCCGGCACGGTAAGCCGGAGGCGAATAAGCATTGAACGTCACGGCCGGCTTGTCGGCGACATTTGTAAAGCGGTGCTTTACGCCCGCTGGAATGATAATCACATCGCGTCCCGCGCGTACCAATCCACCTTGCGCGTCACGTACATCACCACCGCCAGCACGATGAAGAGGGCGATCGCTCCCATGAGCAGCGCGTAATCTTGTTGGCGTAGCGTGATGTAGAGAAATGTGTAAATGCCGGCGAGCCCGGCGCCGATCATCAACGTGCGCACGCCGCCGCCGAGAAAGAATCGGCAATACCACGTGATTAAGATTGTCGATGCAACTGCGGCGATCAGATACGCCCAACTGAACCCGATGAATTCCGATATCGACAGGAGCAGCAAATAAAACAGGCAAAGCGCCGCGCCGACCATCAGATATTGGAATGGATGAATCTTCTGTCGCGCCGTGACTTCGAAAAGAAAGAACGTCGTGAAGACGAGCACGAGAAAGAGTACGCCGTACTTGATCGAGCGTTCGACGTAACGATACGCGTCTAAGATCGACAAGAAGTTCGCGCCGAATCTTGAATTCGTAACCGACTGAACATTGAAGCGCTCGTTGCCGCCGCGGCTCGTCCATTGCTGCGGATAATCGCGGCCGTAATACGAAATTTTCCAGGTCGCGTTGAATCCGTCCGGCCGCACCGATCGTTCCGCCGGCAGAAACGAGCCGCGAAACGCCGGGTCCGGCCAGTTCGATTTCAACGTCGCTTCGTTTTGCACGCCGAACGGCGCGAAGAAAACTCCGTCGCTCCCGTTGAAATCGAGCGGGATGGAAAATGTAATTTCACTTGCGATCGGTTTGTCGCCGCCGAGCGACGCCGTCGCGCCGGTGGTGTAACCCGGCACTTGCGATCCCGGCAGCATCGGCCGCTTCGTTCCGCCTTAATCAAGCACGAGTCCTTCGCGCGTCCCACGCAAATCGTTGATCGCGATGGTCACGAACGCGTCCTTCCATTGCACATCCTCCATGTCGATCTTGAGCGAGCCGAAATCGGGCGGCGCAAATTTTCCCGAAAGCGTTACCTGCGCGCGGAACACCGCCGCCGCATAAATCCCGCGATGCAACGTCTGCGTCTGCGCGTCGCCGTCGATCTTGAGCGCTTGCGGCAGGAAATACGCGTTCCCGATCGCCGTCTCCTCCACCTCGCGCCGCTCCAGTTTCCCGTCCGGCCCCGGCGTTTCCTTCACCGCTTTGAATTTGTATTGAAACGGAATCCCGAGCACCGGCCCGATCACATTCTGTTCCTTCCCCCACGACGAAGTGATGTCCGCGACCGCTTCATTCCGCCGAGAAAGCCGATCGCTCAACACACCGGTTCCCAAACGACGGCTGCGATTTTGGCAACGGCGGCGGCGCGGTTTGCGTCGGTGTCTCAGGCATAACTCGAATGTCTAAATCAACATACGGAGTCGATTCCAAAATCTTTCAGCTGACGAGGAAATTCTTGTGCGCCGTCGCTTCTGCTGATCCATCGAGCGCCGGTTCGTCGAATGCAGTCGAACGACGCCAAGCCAGACGATATACTGCTCCACTATGATTGCGTATTGGCAGCTGCCGCGCGGATTTCTTCAATGGTTAAAGGAATTGAACGATGCCGGCGTCATCAACTCAGCTGCGGCCATTGGCACGTTGCTGGCGGTTTTCGTTGCGCTCTTGCCAATGATCTCCAACTGGTGGCGTCGACCACGGCTCCGTTTGGAGATTCCACCCAACTCCTTTTCCAAGAGTTCCGAAGGGCCGGTCGAAGGAATGGGCTTTAGCTCTACCTACGTTGGATCTGGCGGATCGAAGCCATATGAGAAGCTGTTCTGCGCTGCAGCGCTGATGATTCGCAATGTCGGAAGGTCAGCAGCGACGGGGACTCGCGTCGTCATAACGGATTTCTATGAGCTCACCGAGAATGGCGGGATCGAGCCGCTGGACATTCCGCAAAAACGTTTGCCCGGCGGGGGAGATTTGCCTGCCGGCTTGGTCTCACGACTTCTTCTGCTTGAGCGCATTCGAATAAATGCAGTCGATAGCGGTTTTATTTTCGGCCATCCTCTAGCAGTCGCGGTACACGCTTCAGACATCGGTCCGCTTCGCGTTGGCTTTACGCCTTCCAATCCTGATCTTCGTAACTTCGGCCACTACATCCTCCGCATCGTGACATCAGCATCAAACGTTCGAGCCAAGACGCATTTCATGATGGCGGGGTTGCACGATAATGATTTGATCAAGCTCTGAATCCCGGGCTCGCATATGGCTAGGACCGTCAAAAAGGCGGACCGCAAACGACGCCGATCTCAGATCAGCCGCGGAACATGAGCGGTTCAATTTAACCTAAAGAATAACGAAATTTCGCTGAATCCTGGGTGCGCAAATTCTTACAAATCTGAATCCAATCAACGGCTCTCCGCGTCTAAATGAAAACAACCGACATTTTCATGATTCGAGATTTCAAGTTTGCGATCCGGCAGTTGTTTAAGGCGCCGGGGTTGCGATCGCGCAGTTAATCAAAGATGCCGTTCGGCAGATCGAAACGACGGATGATTGCCTTTAACATGCCCTTCCCGATGTCGTGCCCCTTATGAAACATCATTGGATAAGATTGGGCGCGCCCATTCACGTTCGGATGATAAATCATCCGCTCGGAGCCTTTGCCCCGTTTATGATAAAATTCGAATCTTGCATCGTGGTCGTGCAAGATTTGGAAGACTTCTTGGGGCTTTTTCGGCCTAGGCAACCGCGAACTTCTCCATCTTAGAGAAATCTCGCTTTCTCGCGGCGCGCAGCTTGTGCAAATCCTCGTCTGAGTAAACCAGAATTGAGGGCTTTCCCCTTAGTCCAAAAGATTTTTCAGACACCGCCTCACCAGTTAAACCCGCCTGATTAGCCTTTTCCCAGCGGTCAAAGAATTCTTTGGGGGCTGGAAAATGAACCATTTCGGATTTCTCTTTGCACGCCGCAAAACTCAATTGATTGTCGATGAGTCCTTCCAATCCTTTTTTCGCTTCTTCTTCGCTTTTCCCGTAAGCAAGAATATCCAACTCTAACGCGTGGGCGACGAATCGACGGCCATCTTTGTAAACGAGGACGCGAATAGCCAAGTCGTAGTGGTGTGTCTTCATGCCGCCAAAGCGCTGCCGATTATTCTCCAGGCGCTTGGTGATATGAAAGCACATTTTGTGCAAAAGTTCAACAAAGACCCCTGTCTACGTGTGCCGTCTATACTCTTCGAGCCGCCTCCGTTTAGGCTCGATTTGAGCCCAAACGGAGGGAGCTGAAATACCCCTGAGGCAGAGAAACTTGAAGCCGAATCAACCGCTCTCCACGTCTCAATGGAAACCCAATTGAGGTGCCAAGATCATGATTCAAGATTTCAAGTTCGCTGTCCGGCAGCTGTTGAAGGCGCCGGGGTTCACCATTGCGGCGGTGAAAAGAGCAAAAGCACGAGAACGAGCCAAATTCCTGGCTTCCTGGTTTCCTGATTGAAATTCCAATCCGTGAAATCTGCGTAATCCGCGGTTGGATTCGACAAGTCGATTACGAGCAAGAGCACCCGCCTTCGCCTAGCTCCGGCGTGGCAGGCGAGGACGATTACGAAAAAGAGATGTGGCTGGGGGCGGAATCGAACCGCCGACACGTGGATTTTCAGTCCACTGCTCTGCCAACTGAGCTACCCAGCCGTTTTGCAAGATCGACAATCGCGCTCCCGCGAAGCCGGGCGTTCACTATGCAAGATTCCCGCGGCAGGGCAAGCGCTTCGCT
>DMCG01000222.1 GCA_003445855.1 Spartobacteria bacterium
GACTGCTTTTATCGAGCTGCTGTCCAAGATCGACATTTTTGATTTTGAAGGTCGGCGTTTTCTGCATCCCGGCGAGAGCCCCATCGACAGATTGAAAACGGGTCCGGTAAAAATAAGTGCAGAGCGCGAGGTGCAATCCCAGCGAAACGATCAATCCAAACCAAAGCCAACTGCGCTGTTTGCTGCCTTTTAAAAGCGCGTCGTATTCAAGATAATCAAACTCGGAAACTCGCATCGTTTCATTCCAACAAACCGGCAGTGCGGCGAAAATGTCAAACGACCGCGCCGCCCGCGCGCGTCCGATCGACAAACGCGGCAACCGCGCGACGAATCTCGTCCGCCACCCGCGCCTCGGGGGAAACAAACTTGGGCGTGAACCAGGGAAACAAACCGATCAAATCGTGCGTAACCAAAATTTGTCCGTCACAATGTTCCCCCGAGCCGATGCCGATGGTCGGGATACCGATCGCGTTCGTGATTTGTTCGGCAAGGTCGGCAATCACAATTTCCAAAACGACCGAAAACGCGCCCGCTTTTTCCACCGCGCGCGCATCAGCCATCAGCGCTTCGGCTTCGGATTGCGTCCGGCCTTTCACTTTGTAGCCGCCTTCCTCGCGCACGCTTTGCGGCAACATGCCAATGTGCGCCATGAACGGAATCCCCGCCTGCGTGATCGCTTCGATTTGCGCGACATGACTGGCGCCGCCTTCGAGTTTCACCGCTTGCGCGCCAACATCGACAAATCGTTTTGCTGTCGCCACCGCCTGCTCAGGCGTGTCGTAGGTATGAATCGGCATGTCGGCCACGAGCAACGCGCGTTTGACCGCGCGCGCGACCGCGCGCGTGTGATGCAGCATTTCTTCGAGCGTCACTCGAGTGGTGTCTTCGTACCCGAGCACCACCATGCCAAGCGAATCGCCCACCAGGATAATGTCGATCCCGCTTTCATCGAGCAAACGCGCCGTCGGATAATCGTAGGCCGTAAGCGCGGTAATTTTTTCGCCGCGCTTTTTCATTTCGCGAAAATCTTTCATTGAGATCACCAGTCCTTCGTCAGGCGAACCACTTTATCCGATTCATCAAGCTGTGCGAGCAACTCGCGGACGGTCTTCGCCTGCCTCGGCAGGATCAGATCCGGCCGGATCTCCGCGAGCGGAGCGAGCACAAATTTTCTCAAATGCATTCGCGGATGCGGCAACTGCAATTTTTCATTGTCGATCTTGCGATCGCCAAAATAGAGAAGATCGAGATCGATCGTGCGCGATTTATTTCGCTCATGCCTGGGTTCGCGACCGAGCGAAGCTTCAATCGCGCGCAGTTCGTTAATGAGATCGGCGGGAGCGTCCTCGTATTCAAATTCGATCACTGCGTTTAAAAATTTTCCCATGCCCGGTTCGCAACCGATCGGCTCGGTTTCGTAAATCGCCGAAGAAAGAATTGGCGACGCGACGCCGGCAAGATCGACAATCGCTCTTCGTGCCGCGCGCAAATTTTCCAGCCGATCACCCACATTCGATCCGAGTGCGACGCCTGTTCTCATAATAAATGTGGCGCAAGTTTCCAACTTGCGATCTTGAGATTCGCAACTTGGAAAGTTGCGCCACTACAGCCCCAGCACATCTTGCATCGAGTAAAGCCCCGGCGGTTTTCCGATGATCCATTGCGCGGCACGCAACGCGCCGCGCGCAAAAATTTCGCGGCTGCTGGCGCGATGCGTCAGCTCCAATCGCTCGCCCGGCCCGGCAAAGACGACCGTGTGCTCGCCCACCACATCACCCTCGCGAATCGATCGCGTCGGGACTTCGTTGTCGATCTTTCGCGCTTTCTTCAAAATTTCGGCGAGCGTTTTCGCCGTTCCGCTCGGCGCGTCTTTCTTCATGCGATGGTGCGTCTCGATAATTTCGAGACCAAACTCGTCGCCGAGAATTTCCGCGGCGTTATGCGTCAGGGCAAAAAGTGCGTTGACGCCGATGCTAAAGTTCGATGCGAAGACGATCGGCACCGATTGACCCGCCTTTTCGATTTCCTGGCGCTGCGCTGTCGAATGTCCAGTCGTGCCGATGACGAGTGGTTGTCGATGTTGTAATGCCGCGCGGCAAATCTCCTCGATCGCGTCGGCATGACTGAAATCGATTGCGACATCGCAATTCTTCATGGCGGGCTCAATCGCGTCGCCAAGATCACATTGCGCGACGATTTCGATGTCCGACGCGCGGCTGGCAAGATCGACAATCGTCTTTCCCATGCGACCGGCGGCACCGATCAACAAGACGCGTAGCGTCTTCATTTCGCGCGCTCGAATGCTTCGATTGTTTTGCGCAAACGCGTCTGATTCGTCTCGCTCATCTCGCACAACGGCAGACGCACTTCGCCCGACATCGCGCCGCGCCAGCTAAGCGCAGTTTTTACCGGGACCGGGTTCGGCTCGATGAATAGATCCTTGAAGAGCGGGAACAATTGTCGATGTGATTTTGCCGCCGATTTTACATCGCCGGATTCATAGGCGCGAACGAGCGCGCAAACTTCCGCAGGAAATAAATTCGAAGCTACGCTGACAACTCCGACCGCGCCGACAGCCATGAAGGGCAGCGTGAGCGAATCATCGCCGCTCAGGATCGTGAATTCGTCAGGCAAACGCGCACACAATTCGCTCACGCGTTCGACACTTCCGCTCGCTTCTTTGATCGAGACAATGTTTCGGCATTCGCTGGCGAGTCGCACAACGGTGTCCGGCAAAATATCCACGCCGCAACGGCCGGGAATGTTGTAGAGCATGATCGGCAGCCTTGTTTCACGCGCAATGGTTTGAAAATGGCGGAAGAGTCCCTCCTGGCTCGGCTTATTGTAATAAGGCGCAACGAGAAGCGCGCCATCGGCGCCGAGTTTTTCGGTCATTTTCGTGTCCGCCACCGCGTGATGAGTGGCGTTCGATCCCGTGCCGGCCAGCACCACGCAGCGTTTCTTTGCGACTGTGACTGCAAGCCGGACCACTTGTTCGCGTTCATCGTGCGAAAGCGTGGGCGATTCACCGGTCGTGCCGACTGCAACGATCCCGGTGATGCCGGCAGCGATCTGCGCTTCGATTAATTTTTCGAACGCAGCAACGTCAATCGCGCCATTTCGAAATGGGGTGACAAGCGCCGTGAACGTGCCGCGAAACATTTCAGAATTGTAGAGGCGGCTGTCCTCAGCCGCAATAGACGCAATCGCTGCGCTCGCCGCGGCGAGCGCCCTACAGCTCGATCGTTCCTTCGAAAACAAACTCGGCCGGGCCAGTCAGCGTGACGTCACGAAAATTTTCGCCGGCACGTTTGAATCCGACAGTTAACTCGCTGCCGCTGCGCACGATGACGCCGATCGGACCGTCGGCAGTTTCGGTTGCGGCAAAAATGAGCGCACTCGCGACCACGCCGGTCCCGCAAGCCAGTGTTTCATTTTCCACGCCACGTTCATAAGTGCGGATGGCAATATTTTTCGTTCCGCGTTTTTCGATGAAATTTACGTTTGCGCCTTTGGGCGAAAACATTTGGTGATGACGAATGGCCGCGCCGTCCCGCCGTACATCGACATCGTCAATTTGTGTGACCGGAACGACCACATGCGGTACTCCGCTATTGATGAAATGGACGGTTTTGCTCGCATCCCCGACGCGCAGCGCGACATTTAATCGCAAATCGGTCGGCTCACTCAAGTGCAGCGTTACCAGCTCATGGTGAAGCTCCGCGCCGATTACGCCGGCTGGAGTTTCAAAGGAAATCTTTCCCGGCGCGCCCGCGACTTTATTCGCAAAACGCGCGAAGCAACGTGCGCCGTTGCCGCACATTTCCGCTTCACCGCCGTCGCTGTTAAAATAGCGCATCCGAAAATCCGACCCGTTCCGCGCTTTTTCCAGCAGCAAAATTCCATCCGCGCCGATGCCGCGGTGGCGATCGCAAATGCGCGCGATCTGAGCGGAATTTAAACGAACGTCGCCCGCACGATTGTCGATCATGACGAAATCGTTTCCGGCGCCGTTCATTTTCGTGAAACGCACCATGAACTTTCGTCTAGCACACTCTGCCGGGAAAGCCAACCGCCGTTGCCAGCTGCGGATTTGGCGTTTACTTGTCCCTCGTGAAAATAGTGATGGCGTGGGCTTTGATCGTGACTCTTGGCCTCACCATGCGCGCATCTTTCGCTGAAGATTGCAACGGGTTGATTCTCGAGCAGATCAAACAAATGCCACAAGGTGGTCGTTATTCCGTATCGCGTTTCGCCAAGATCCGCTTGCAATCCGCGGCGCACTTCGAATCGGGAAAATTTTTTATTCTCCCGTCGGCGCCCTATCCAAGTTTTTGTTCAGGCGCGACCTATCTCGTATTTATCAGAACCATCGAGACGCTGCGCGCACGCGGAGAATTGTATCTCGATTTCGCCACTCTCGAGCAGCTCATCATTCGTGATCAACACGATGGCGAAGGTATTTGGGGCCGTTGGAACGCCAACGGACCGGGGACAGCCCGACTCTTTCGCGAACTGAGGCTTGGCCGAAACTTCGACAATTTTAGCGAAGCGCGGCCCGGCGATTTTATGAAAATATTCTGGTCGCGGCAGGTGGGCAGAAGCGAGCACGGACATTCCACGATTTTTCTCGGAATGGAGAACCGGCTCGGCGTGGAATATGTCCGCTACTGGTCGAGCAACGTTCCGTCGGGTTACGGAGAGAAAATTGTCCCGCGGAACAAGATCGCCTCCGCAATTTTCTCGCGGCTCGAGACGCCGGCCAATCTATCGCGCATCGCCTCCGCGCCGGAGGTCGATTCTTATCTCGCATCGCTCCTGCGGAAACGCTCCAGCTTCGTCGAGGCCACGCAAAAATGCGGTCTATAATTGTTCAGCATTCCAAGCGAGTGAGCGAAAAAACGCTGACCATCAACGAGATTTATCAATCGATCCAGGGCGAGAGCACCTGGGCCGGGCAGCGTTGTGTTTTTGTGCGGCTGACTTTCTGCAATTTGCGCTGCAATTACTGCGACACCGAGTACGCGTTTTACGAAGGCAAAAAGCAGACGCTGAATGAGATTGTCGATCTTGTCGCGGCGTTTAATTGTCCGCTCGTCGAGATCACCGGCGGCGAGCCGCTGCTGCAAAAAAATGTGCTGCCGTTGATGTCGATGTTGGCGGACGCAGGTCACACGGTTTTGCTCGAGACCAGCGGCGCGCACGATATCTCGAAAGTCGATCCGCGCGTGCATCGGATCATGGATTTGAAAACGCCGGGCAGCGGCGAAGTCGAACGGAATCTTTGGTCGAACATCGACCATCTCACTTTGCTCGACGAAGTGAAATTCGTGGTCGGCTCGCGTGAAGATTACGAATGGTCATGCGAAAAAGTTCAGCGCTTCAATTTATCGAAGCGCTGTCACGCTGTGCTGTTCTCCCCAATTTTTGGCCGCATCGATCCGCGCCAAATCGTGGAATGGATTTTGGCGGACCAACTCGACGTTCGTTTTCAATTGCAGATGCACAAGTTCATCTGGACGCCGACGCAGCGCGGCGTGTGAGCGTGGCACGGGCTTCCAGCCCGTGAATGAAAACCATCGGCAGGATGCCGATGCCACAAAGCGCTCTGGATGACAACGCGCGGAAGGCAGTGCAATTTTCA
>DMCG01000088.1:0-3435 GCA_003445855.1 Spartobacteria bacterium
TTTTAGTTTGCAGCTCTTTTGCCTCAAGGCGACTCGCTCCGGTCATGTCGGCGAGCAGTTCACCGACAGTTCCGCGCAGCGTGATATGCGACGCGCCGGTTGATTCGAGGAACAACTTCGCGCCGGAGATTTCGTTGGCGGTCAGCCGGACAGCGCCGCTGAGTTTCGCGGCGTTGAAGCTTTGGCTGGCAATCACGAGTTTGATGCCGTGCGTGGGCATGAGGTGTTCCCGCGTGTGGATTCGGAGTTTGTTGCCGATTAATGTCGTGTCGATGTAGGGAAGAAGATTGTTGTCAGTGGTGACGGAAAGCGCCGGCGAACCGGGCCGCCATTCAATCTGCAAGCCGCCGCTGGCCTCGACGTTTGAAAACTGACCGATCGTGCGCGTATCGGTGACGATGTTGCCATTGCCTCGAGTTCCATGCCATTCGCAGCCGCAAACAAAAACGGCAACGGCCGTAAGGAGCGGAATATAGATCTTCTTCATGCCAAAAGGTGCTTTCTCTTGATTCGATGCAGTCGAGACCCGCTTTGGATTCAAAAATCTGTGGCGTGGCCCAAGTTTCCAACTTGCGAATATTTCGCAGGCGACACGCCTGCCACTACAACTCTTCAGGAATCGCAACTTGGAAAGTTGCGCCACTATTTTGTGATCTTGAGCTTTGCCGTGTCGGCCAGTTCGGCGTCGAGATAAAATTCCACCCGGTAATCGCCGGGCGCCCATCCAGTGTCCGGCCGCGCCAGGGTGAAAGTGCCGTGTGCATTCCGGCTGTCGGCGGTCGTGGTGGCTTCATCGATGGTGTAATCCGGCGGCGCAACCCCGGCGACGTTCTCTGCGATCCACACCACCCGGATCTTTGCCTGGTCGCGCAGAGCCCGCCCTTGCCAGCGCGCATATATCTTTGGCGTGTCCGCTCGGAATTGATCTGTCGATTCACCAATCCGCGCTTTCCCGATCGTCACGGAAATTTTCTTCGGGGGCGGTACCAGTTTCACCTCTGGTCTCGGCGCGATCTTCGGCCGTTCCTTTAATTCGAGCGAAATGCGGCGCAACAAACCGCCGTCGGGCATTTTCATCGTCGTCACATCCTTGACGATTCCTGTGCCGTTGACGAACCAGCGATCGATCGTCATGCGCATCGGCTCGGTCTGCTCCCCGTGAATATGAAAGGCGCGAAATTTTCCGGCCGGTAGATCGACATCTTCCTCGGAAAGGACATCATAATGCTGATGCACATTTGCATCGGCCGCTTTGCCGTCGAATTCCCAGCTCGCGCCGGGTTTGAGCGGCGCGGCAATCATGGTCTGGGCCGGATCAAGTTTTGTTAGGTGGCCGTATTGATCGACGCGGGCCGCGCAAAAAATTCCGCGTTCATTGACCGTCATCAGGTCGGTGTTCGTAATTATTCCATCGCGGAGTATTTCGAATTTCAGCAAATTTTTGCCATCCACTTCTTGCGTGCCAGTGATTCGATAAGCCGCCAGTCGATGAACTTTTCCGTCGGGCCCAGGTTTCGCGTCGGAAAAGGTGAACTTTTTGCCCGCCTCCTGCGTCATTTCGTAGAGCCACGTCGTTCCGTCCGCCGTCGGAACCAATTCCTCGCCCAACGCGAAGTTGAGCGGAACTGCGGCAAGCATCAGGCTGACGATCTTCTTCATCCGTGGACGCTAAAAAGCGGGCGTAGATTGGTCAACCCGTCCTCGTCCGCAACTCCCGACGTTCTTTTGGCTTGGGTGCGCGCGCGATTTCTCGCAACGTCATGATACGCCTTCGTGTCGAGGCGCGTGAGATGTCCAATTTCATTCAATCGCCTTGTGACGAAGCTGTCATTCGCTCGAGGACTGCAACTGCGCCGTGCGCCAGATCTTCCGGGCCGTGGATTCTCGCCGCCACAATTCTCGGCTCGAGCATGGCGTTTATCGACGGCACCGTGGTCAATGTCGCCCTGCCCGCCTTGCAAGCGAGTTTGAATGCCACCGTTGTCGATGTTCAATGGGTGGTCGAAGCCTACTCACTCACGCTCTCCGCTTTCCTGCTCATGGGCGGCGCGCTCGGAGATCGATATGGCCGGCGCCGCATCTTTGTTATTGGGGTGGCGCTTTTTTCCTTCGCCTCCGCATTGTGTGGCGCGTCCGCCAGCGTTCGCCAACTAATTCTGGCGCGTGGTGTTCAGGGCATTGGCGCGGCATTGCTCGTCCCCGGAAGTCTGGCCATCATCAGCGCGTCTTTTAACGAGGAGAATCGCGGCCGTGCCATCGGCACATGGTCCGGCTTTACCGCGATTACGGCGGCGATCGGTCCGGTAATGGGCGGCTGGTTGATCGAACATGTTTCGTGGCGCGCGGTGTTCTTTCTTAATCTGCCGCTCGCCATCATCGTGTTGTTGATTTCGCTTTATCGAGTTCCGGAAAGTCGGGATGAGAATGAAAACCGCAGACTCGATTGGTGGGGCGCGGCGATTGCAACGATCAGTCTCGGATCCCTTGTCTACGGTTTGATCGAATCGTCGCGATTGGGGTTTGGTCACATCGCGGTCCTGACGGCGTTGTTTGCCGGAGCTTTTCTTTTACTCGCATTCCTGCTCGTCGAAGCGCGTGCGCGCAATCCTATGTTACCGCTCGCTCTCTTCCGTTCGCGTGATTTTGCTGGCGCAAATCTGCTTACCCTTTTTCTTTACAGTGCGCTCGGTGGCACGCTTTTTTTCCTGCCATTGAATTTGATTCAGGTTCAACGCTACTCGCCCACTGCCGCCGGCGCCGCGCTGCTTCCTTTTGTTTTGATCATCTTTTTTCTGTCACGATGGTCCGGTGGTTTGGTGCAAGGGTACGGGGCTAAGATTCCGCTCATCGTCGGTCCGATTATCGCCGCGATCGGCTTCGCTCTCTTTACCGTGCCGGGTGTAGACGGCGATTACTGGACCGAATTTTTCCCCGCTACTGTAGTACTCGGCATCGGCATGGCTATAAGCGTCGCGCCGCTGACGACTACAGTCATGAATGCGGTCCCGCGCAATCGCGTCGGCGTCGCCTCGGGAATCAACAACGCTGTTTCGCGCGCGGCCGGTTTACTTGCCATCGCCGCCCTCGGCATCGTGATGCTGAATGTTTTTAATCGCGCGCTCGATCAACGTTTGTCCACCGTCGAACTGCCAGCGGCCGCGCGACAGTCGCTGCGCGATCAAAGAATCAATCTCGCCGCCGCATCGCTTCCCCAGGAAATTTCACCGACAGTGCGCGAGATATTGCGAAAAGCGATCGACGAATCGTTCGTCCACGGTTTTCGCCGCGTTATGCTTGTCGGCGCGTCGCTCGCCGTTGCAAGCGGGATTGCATCGTTATTGTTTATTAGCGCCCGTCCCAAACTTCTGCATGATCGATAACGCGATGAAAATTTTAGCGATCCGCGCTGTCGGGAAGGGGATGATGTCGATCTTG
>DMCG01000088.1:3725-4654 GCA_003445855.1 Spartobacteria bacterium
GATGTCGATCTTGTGGGCGGCTGGCCCGCACGACTTACAAGCGCGTGAGGCACCCTCTAAGTCGAGACACGTTGTCCTCGTTGTTTGGGACGGAATGCGCCCGGATTTCGTAAGCGAAACAAACAGCCCGACGCTTTGGAAGTTGGCCAGGGACGGTGTCGTCTTTCGCAATCATCATTCAGTTTATCCGAGCGCGACCAACGTGAACGGCACTGCGCTCGTCACCGGAGGTTATCCCGGCCACTCCGGAATTATTGCCAACCACGAATATCGGCCGGAGATCGACAACAAGAAGATAATCGACGTCGA
Organism: Spartobacteria bacterium; assembly: GCA_003445855.1. Classification (GTDB taxonomy): domain Bacteria; phylum Verrucomicrobiota; class Verrucomicrobiia; order Chthoniobacterales; family UBA10450; genus UBA10450. The sequence continues at coordinate 4,035 of DMCG01000088.1, forward strand.
AGATCCCGAGGTTGTGCGGAAGGGTGACGAGATTTCCGGTGGTAAGTACGTCGCGCTGCCGACAATCGCCGAGCTTGTGCGAGCGGCTGGCCGGCAAAGCGTAATTGTCACGGCGAAAACCGTTGGGCTTTTGCAAGATCGACATCTCGACCCAACGCGCGACAAAAATTCCGCGGCTCTTTTCGCCGGTCATATGCGCTCGCCCGAAGCGCTTTCATCTGTCGTATCGCTGCTGGGTTCATTTCCGGCTTCTGGCTGTGCGCAGAAGGATTCTTGGACAACGAAAGCGCTGACCGACGTTTTTTGGAAAGATGGCATTCCGGCATTTTCGCTTTTATGGCTGAGCGAGCCGGACGCAACCCAACATGAAACGGCGCCCGGATCGGAGGCGGCGCGGGCTGCGATCAAATCCGCTGATGACAATCTCGCTGCGGTTCTGGCCGCGTTAGATCGATCCCGCCCTGGCGGGACAAGATCGACAACCGACATCTTTGTCGTTTCCGATCACGGCTTCTCCACCATCGAACGCGCAATTGACCTTCGGAAAATGTTGAAAGATGCAGGTTTTGATGCCGTGACCGAGTTCACGAGCGAACCGAAATTGGGCCAGATCATGCTGG
>DMCG01000023.1 GCA_003445855.1 Spartobacteria bacterium
CTGACCGCAGCAGTTATGTTCGGAGCGGCGATTGGAATGTTCGTGTTCTAGCCTCTTTTCCCTTTTTTTATCTCCTGAGTTCGATTACAAGCAAGAGCAAGAACCCTCGGCCGTGATCTTTCACTCGTTGGGCGAAGCGGGACAACTGCAGGACTTCCAAAGTTCCAATCCACCCAGTTCGTCCGAACAGATCTGCAAGATTGGTGCGACGGAGTTTCATCATCGCGGGACAATGCCTGAATCCTCATCCCAGTTTGGCAATTCCGAAGTTCCAAGCGCGAAATCGATCGGAAAAAGCGTCGGCGCCTCGTCATAGCCTTCGAATTTCACGGCCGGGGCAGGGGACCGATGAATCGCCGCCGGATCGGCCACTGCAAGCTCGTTGCACAGGCTCCGAAAGCCATTTTGCAGGCGGCCGAAAACCGCCTCATGGTGGGACAATTATGGTTCCAGGTTCCACCCGGAATGTTCGCAGCGACTTGTCCCACTTGAAAGCGGAAGCAATGTTTGATCCACAGGACTTTTGCGCTTTGGGCGTGACGCGCACACGTCCTGCTTTGGATTGAACAGTAAACGGATATGTCTCTACCCGAATCAGGGAACGTGCTGTCGCTGAAAGGCCAAATTGATCTTCATGTTTCGCCCCAAGTTGCCGCTTCATTGGGTGCGATAATTGATCAGGAACCGTCGCGAGTGGTTGTCGATCTTTCGGGCGTCAGTTATATCGATAGTTCCGGTCTGGCCGCTCTCATCAATGGAGCCAAGAGCGTCGAAACGTATGGCGGCCGGTTTATGCTCGCCGGTGTGCAGGATGATGTGCGGTCGATTTTAGAGCGCGCGGGACTCAGTCAATTCTTTCTGGTTTTTCCTCATGTCGACGCCGCGCTTGCAGCCACTTGAAATACTTCGGGACCGGCGGCCGCTGCAGTCCGAAGAAACAAGTTCAGGCATCGATCGGCGCCCGCTAACACGTTCGATTCTCATCAACACCTGGCGATTTTATATGACATATATTGTCTGATGTCATGGAAATAGTCCGTGGAAAGATTAACGATTCATCGGACTCCCTCTTTTCGACTTAGCGATGTAATATCTTCAAGTGCCCAAGCCGGATGAGCCTGCGCGAAAGCCGGAAGGATTTATTCTCGCGGAGCCGCGTACCGCACAGGAATGGGAAAACTACTTCGATCTACGTTGGCGAGTGCTCCGGCAGCCGTGGGGCCAGCCGCGCGGCAGTGAACGCGACGATCTCGATGCGGAGGGCTTTCATCTTATGGTGCGCGGCTCGGCCGGTGCTGTGGTTGCAGTCGGTCGGCTCCATCTGAATTCGCCCTCTGAAGCGCAAGTGCGCTACATGGCGGTTGATGAAACCTGTCGTGGCCGCGGACTTGGAAGCCGGATTCTCAGCGGCCTCGAGGATCGCGCTCTCTCTGAGTCTGTTACGAGCGTCGTTCTGAATGCTCGCGACAGCGCCATTAACTTTTATCGCCGGCATGGTTACAGTGTCGAAGGCCCGGCTGAAATCCTTTTTGGCGAGGTTCGCCATTTCCGAATGCGCAAGGACTTATGTCCATAGAATCGGCGGACCGACGACGGGATATGTATACTGGTAACCTGATGACTGCGAACCAATAAACCATGTTATTATGTTATTCACGTTACAGAAGTCGACCTGTAAACTTCACCTGATTCGAATTCGTTCGTGGCCGAACCATTGAGCTCTTCGCAAGCGCAAATTCAAAGTTCCCCTCTTACGCTGGCCCGCCGGCTGAGAGTTTTCGCCGCCACGATGCTAGTGATGGGTGGGACCATCGGCTCGGGCATTTTCATGAATCCTGCCCTCGTTGCCCGCCAGATCCACACGCCCGCACTGGTTCTGGGAGCCTGGATATTTGGTGGGCTCATCGCGTTGACTGGCGCATTTATTTACGCCGAGATTTCGAGTCGCCTTCCTCAGGTGGGTGGACAATATGCATACCTTCGCGAGGCATTTCATCCACTAGTGGCCTTTCTTTACGGATGGGTATTGCTCTTGGTGGTACAAACCGGAGGCATGGCCGCGGTGACGGTCACGTTTGCCAGGTATTTCATCGAACTGACCGGCCTTGAAATGCCGGTGCCATTGATTGCAGCGGTTACCTTGATCATGCTGACGGTCGTTAACTGTCTGGGAGTCAAAAGGGGCAGCAATCTGCAAAGCACATTAATGATAATGAAGATCGTCGCGATCGGTCTATTGATAGTGGTGGGAGCGTTCTTGGTGCGCGCGCCTCATTTTTCTTTCACGCCGATCGTCGACCAGCCCGTCTCTGCCGGGCTGCTTTCCTCTTTCGGTGCGGCCATGGTGCCGGTTTTGTTTGCTTACGGCGGATGGCAAACCGGCTGCTTTGTCGCGGGAGAGCTGAAAGAACCAAGCCGCGACCTGCCCCGGGCGCTGTTGCTGGGAGTGGTGGGTGTCGTTTTGCTCTACATCTCAGTGAACTTCGTCTGTGTGCGAGCATTAGGTGTTGCCGGGTTGGCCTTCACCGACACGCCGGCGTCGGCGCTGATGGAGATTGCTTTGGGCAGGCCGGGCGCGATTGCCATTGCTCTTGGTATCGCGATCTCTACCCTGGGTTTTCTGAGCCAGAGCGTTTTGACCGCGCCGCGTGTGTACTTCGCCATGGCCGAAGATGGAGTCTTCTTCCGGCAGCTCGCCTGGGTGCATCCCCGTACGCGCGTGCCTGTATTTGCCATTGTTTTGCAGAGTGTGTGGACAATGTTGATTCTCTTTTCCGGAAGCTACGGGCAGATCCTCAATTACGTGACAGCCATGGATTGGATTTTTTTCGGACTCACGGCGAGCTGCCTCTTCGTCTTGCGCCGCCGCGAACAAACAGTCGCGCGGTTCCGCATGCCCCTGCACCCAATCACGACGGCGCTCTTCTGTTTGGTCTGCTGGAGCGTGGTGGCCAACACCATTTATCGCTATCCCAGCAATACACTCATAGGGATGGCCACCTTGGTCTGCGGCGTACCTGTGTACTACATTTGGAAAAGGACTTCCCACGCGTGAATCGTCGCCGCAGCGCTGCAGGTTCACCGTACATGGAGTGGGCCAAGCTCCGCTCCACCGCTCGTTATAATTTGGCGACTAGCGGTATGGTCGCACTTCCTTTGACGGAGCTCGGCGTCGAAATCGGCCAACTGGAAATTAATGGTCCCAGCGGTTACGGTTACGAGGCTTTATTGCGAAAAATCGTGGACCGTTATAGCGTGCCGCAAGAGTCGATAGTCAGCACCATCGGAACTTCGATGGGCAACTATCTCGCACTGGCGGCAACCACCGAACCCGGCGATGAAATCCTGGTCGAGCGGCCCAACTACGAGCCGCTCTTGAGCACGGCGCGATATCTCGGTTTGACGATCGAGAATTTTCAAAGGCGGAATAATTTCGCGATCGATTTGGCCGACCTGGAGCGGCAAATCACGCCGCGAACCCGCGTAATCGTGATTACGAATCTACATAATCCGAGCGGAGCATTTTGTTCCGACAGCACTTTGCGGGAAGTTGCTGCTCTAGCGCGCAAAGGCGGTGCTTACGTGCTGGTGGATGAGGTTTATCGCGAGATGCTGTTTGAGAGCCGGCCGCAGAGCGCGTTCCATATTGATCCGGAACGCTTCCTTATTACCAACAGCCTCACCAAAGCTTACGGCTTGAGCGGACTGCGCTGCGGATGGGTGCTCGCCCCGCCTGACGTCGCCCGACGCATGTGGCGCATCAATGATCTTCACGGTGCGACCTTTGTCCATCCCGGAGAATTGCTCAGCGTGATTGCCTTTGAACAACTCGGCCAAATCTCCGCGCGCATGAAGGCATTGCTTGATACAAACCGTAAACTCCTGCGGGAATTTCTTACCGCACGCGACGATCTGGATTGTTACTGGCCGGAATATGGGACAATTGTGTTCCCTCGGTTGCGTCGCGGAAGCGCAGAGCAATTCTGCGAGCTGCTTCGCATGCGTTTTGAGACCTCAGTGGTTCCGGGCCGGTTCTTTGATTGTCCGGACCGCTTTCGCATAGGCGTGGGCGCGCCGACAGAAACGATTCGGGAATCATTGCATCAGTTAGGCAAGGGTCTGGACGCATTCGCGGACGTGACCATGGCTTCTTCGTCGCGGCGTAGCTCTTGACCCGTGTTCCGCAGGTGATAGCCTCCCGCAGCCGCCTTAAGCACTCCGGCAATGAAACCATGAAATTTTATCGTATCGCGATCGCTTCAATAGCTGTGCTCTTAGCGCTTCCCCTTCGGCCTGTTGTTTCGCAGGAGGCCGTCGAGAAAGAATCCACCCCGAGCAGCGAGGAAACCCCGGCGGTAGAAATACCCAAGAGCAGCTCCGAGGAAAAGACCGGTGATGAGCAACCCGCGAAAAAGGAGCAATCCTCAGAGCGTGAGCCGTCCAGTAAAGTTCTTCAAGACATGATGACGGCTGAAGAATTCAAGGCGGCCGGCTTGGAGAAACTTTCCTCTGAAGAATTGAAGAACCTGAATGCGTGGTTACAAGGTTATCGCGAAGTCGCTGAGACAAAAGCCGCTGAGAAGGCAACCGCCAAGGCCGCCAAAACGTCGCGGGCAAAAATGGAACAAACTCTCAGTCGCGTGGACGGCACCTTTACCGGCCTGACTGGTCGCACCATCATCAAACTGGAGGATGGAACGGTGTGGAAACAGGCAAACATTGACGATCGCTATCACGCGCAAGTCACGGACCATCCGGCCGCGTTCGTTTCGCGCAGTGCATTCGGCTACAAGATGCGGATCGCGGGCACTCCGGAATTCTACGTTAATCCAGTACGCAGTCGATAAACGATCAGCCAAGCGGCTGCATCGAACCGACCGCGGGCATCAAAGTCGCCAGACCAAATTCTTCGTGCGTCAATTGAGCGGCACGCTCGACATCCGCCCCGTCGATCACGACGGCGATCTTAATCTCCGACGTCGAAATAAGCTGAATGTTAATTGCGCCTTCGCCGAGGCAATCGAACAGGCGCGCGGCCACGCCGGAGTGCGACCGCATGCCGATACCGACCACGCTCAGCTTGGCTACTCCGCGTGTCGCCATTAAGCGTGTCGCTCCGATCTCATGGACAACTGGCGCGAGCAAATTTTTCGCCTGCTCAAGTTCGTCTTCATGAATCGTAAACGAAATGTCCGTCGCGCCGTCGATCGAGGCATTTTGCACAATCATGTCCACGACAATATTGGCCTCTGAGATTGCCGAAAAAATTCGACCAGCGATTCCAGGTTGATCGCGCACGCCCGTAATTGTCACCTTGGCCTGGTTGCGATCGATGCTGACTCCGCGAATGACAATGTCCTCCATGTTCGTCGCTTCCTCCTTCGCGATTGTTCCGGTGTCGGCCTTCAAACTTGACCGCACTTCAAATTGCACGCCGAATTTTTTTGCAAATTCCACCGCGCGCGATTGCATTATTTTCGATCCGGCGCCGGCCATCTCCAGCAATTCGTCGTAAGCGATCTCATCCAGTTTCTTTGCATCGGCGACGACGCGCGGATCGCACGTGAAAACTCCATCGACATCGGTAAAAATCTGGCACGCATCGGCATTGAGCGCGCCGGCCAGCGCGATCGCAGTCAGGTCGGAACCGCCGCGTCCCAGCGTCGTCGTCTCGCCCTCGGCGCTTTGGCCCTGGAATCCAGCTACGATGACAATATAATCATCCGCCAGCAGCTCATGAATTTGTCGCGGGCTGATGTTTGCGATTCGCGCCTTTGCGTGCGTCCGGTTCGTTAATATTCCAGCTTCTGCGCCAGTCAATGAGATCGCCTTGCCCCCGCGCGCATTGACCGCCATTGCCGTTAAAGCGGTCGCGGCGTGCTCGCCGGTCGCGAGCAGGATGTCGAGCTCACGTTCCGTCGGATGAGGCGACACTTCATGCGCAAGCTTAATTAGATTATCAGTCACTCCGGCCATGGCGGAAATTATCGCCACGACGTGGCAGCCTTCCCGCTGCGTCTCAATGAGACGCTCCGCTACATTTCGGATGCGTTCCGTATCGCCCACCGAAGTGCCGCCGTATTTTTGAACAATCAAGCGCATGGCAAAAATACGCGGAAGGTGGACAAGAGTGGATGCAAAGCCGAATCGTTGTCGCTCAACTCACGCCGCTGTCAACTGAAGTTGCAAATCACAAGCCGAGCGCGCGAAGAACCTGCTCTTCTTTCGCCGCGACTGGCGTTATCTCCCCCATGCGTCCTGTAAGTGCATCGGGATCTTTCAAGCCATGTCCCGTAACCGTGCAAACAATCCGGCTTCCTTCGGGAATTTTTTTAAATGAATACGCCGCGTCTTTCGCGCCGCAGCACTTGAACAACCCAGCAATCGCCGCTGCGCTGGCCGGTTCGACAAAAATTCCTTCATGTTGCGCCAGCCATATTTGTGCATCGACAATCTCCTCATCGCTCACAAGATCGACAATTCCTTTCGACTGATCGATAGCCGCTCGCGCCTGTCTCCAGCTCGCCGGATTCCCAATTCGGATCGC
>DMCG01000247.1 GCA_003445855.1 Spartobacteria bacterium
CATTTGCGCGATGTCGCGGGTGTAAGCGGGCGTGGAAATTTTGTCGGCGATGGCATCGACATGATCGCTTTCGCGGGCGCGCTTGATCATGGCGTCGATAAAACTCGGCCGATCCGGACCGAAAACCCAGGAGACGCGTACGATGAGATGTCGATCTTGCGTTTGCAAAACGAATTTCTCCCCTTCCCTTTTCGATTCTCCGTAAACGCTGATCGGTCGCGCTTCATCACTCTCGCCATAGGGTTCGCGCTTTTCGCCATCAAAAACGTAATCGGTGCTGAAGTGGATGAGCCTCGCGTTTTTGTCGCGACAAATCTCCGCGAGAACGCGCGGCGCGTCGGCGTTGATCCGAAACGCCTCTTCGCGCTGCGTTTCGCAAAGATCGACATTGGTGAAGGCGGCGGCGTTAATCACAAGATCGACATCGAGCGCGCCGAGCGTCTCACGCAGTTGCTCATGATCGGAGAGATCGAGTTGCGCATGGTTGAAACCGGTGACGTCAAACTGATCTCGATATTCGCGCATGAGCGCGGCGCCCAGGCGTCCGCCAGCGCCAAGAATTACAATCTTCATTTTCTTTTTTGCGCCGCCGTGTGAGTCTTGCTCACACGCCTTGGACAGGCAGATTCACACTTCGCGCCGCCAGCGCAAGCTCGCTGTCGTGAGTCAGCAAGGTTAGATCGACATCGGCGTTTTGGACGAGCCACAAGGCAGTGGCGAGATGGAGCGCGTCCAAAGTTCCCAACGCAGTGCGAAACGATTGCGCCGCTCGGGCCAAAATCGGCGCGTTAAGCGGCACGAAATCGAGCGCATCGAAAACAGCGTGCGCACTCGTGCTCAGTTCGGCCACCTGATCGTCTGCGACGCTACCGCTGAGCCGCATGCGGTCGATGGTGCGCAAAACTTCGACGCGGAGAATAACACTCGCGTAAGCATGTTTCCACCTCGCCCAGCCCGCGATGGGCGCAGCTTCCCGGCGCAATCTTCGCAGCAGAACGGATGAATCGAGATAAACGTTCATCGACGCCGACGATCGGCCAGCAGAACGGCGACGGGATCAACTTTCAATTTGATGGCTCTGATCTTTTTCAACGACGACACCGGTTTCGACGCGGGAACGATCTCTGGCGCCATGCGCTGCCCATCAATGGGACTCAAGCGGGCGATGGGATGGCGATGAGACGTGACGACAATCTCTTTTCCTTTTTTCACAGCATTCAGATAACTGCTGAGGTTACTCTTTAATGTGGCCACACTAACGGATTCCATGGCTATCTTATGGTCTCATTGTGACTAGAATTGTCAATGGCCGCTAATCTTTTTCGGCGGTCATCCGCTTTCGCCAAGGCTACAGCGTGATAAATAGACCGCCGCTACAAGTTCAGTAACGTTCCGCACGTTCGAGCAACGCTTCCCACCACGATGGATTGTCGATGTACCACTGGATGGTCGCGTCGAGGCCATCTTTGAAATTCTTTCGCGGTTTCCATTTCAATTCGCGCTGCGCAAAAGAGGAATCAATCGCGTAACGCCGGTCGTGTCCGAGTCGATCGGTCACGAATGAAATGAGACTCTCCGGTTTGCCCAGCTTCTTCAAAATCATTTTGACAAGATCGAGATTCACCATTTCGCCATCACCGCCAAAATTATAAATCGCTCCCGGTTTCCCTTCGAAGAGCGCGGCCACAATCCCGGCGCAGTGATCGCTGACATGAATCCAATCGCGCACATTGAGGCCGTCGCCATACACCGGAAGCGGCTCGTCCCGCAGCGCTTTGATGATCATGAGTGGGATCAATTTTTCCGGAAATTGATACGGCCCGTAATTGTTCGAGCAACGTGTCACGATCACTTCCTGGCCGTAGGTTTTGTAACAGGCGAGAGCGAGAAGATCGGCGCCGGCTTTGCTGGCGGAGTAGGGCGAACTTGGAGTGAGCGGCGATTGCTCGGTGAACTTCCCGGTTTCGCCGAGCGAGCCATAAACTTCGTCGGTGGAAATTTGGATGAAACGCTGCACGCCGTGCCGGCGCGCGCAATCGAGCAGCACGCTCGTGCCGACGACATTGGTGTGGATGAAGTTGAGCGGCGAATTGATGCTGCGGTCGACATGCGATTCAGCCGCAAAGTTGATCGCGGCGTAAAATTGATGCTCGGTCATGAGCGCGTCCATTTGGTCGGCATTGGCAATATCGGCTTTGAAAAATTCGTAGCGTTCGCCATGTTCCTCGACCACGCCATCAAGATTGGCGAGATTACCGGCATAAGTAAGCGCGTCGACGTTGGTCACGCTGGCCGGCTTGTAATGTTGCAAAATATACCGAATAAAATTGCTCCCGATGAAACCGCAGCCGCCCGTTACGAGAATGCGCATTGCAGCGCGTACTAGCAGCGAGGACGGTGGCGCGCTAGCAGATTTTCCGATGCTGCGCGATCAACTGGAAGCGTGGAAAGCGCGGCTGGCGGAGGTCGATTGGATTCCGTGGGTGATTATCGGACTGGCGGCGTTCCTGCGCTTTTTTCTGCTCGGCATCAAGCCACCGCATTTTGACGAGGGGATCAACGGTTGGTTTGTCGATCAGGTGATTAAGAACGGCTTCTACAGATACGACCCGACAAATTATCACGGCCCGCTGCACTTTTACGTTTTACTGCTCTCGCAAACTTTGTTTGGCCGGAATCTCTGGGCGTTGCGCCTGCCGGTTGTGCTCGTAAGCATCGCCTGCGTTTGGCTTATGATGAAATTCGAGCCGTTCGTCGGACGGACAGTGAGTCGCATGGCGGCGCTGGCCATGGCGGTTTCACCGGGCTTCGTTTTCTACGGGCGTTACTCGATCCACGAAGTCTGGTTGGTCCTCTTCTCGCTCTTGTTCATCCTCGGTCTGCTCGGTCTCTGGAAATTTGGAACGCCGAATTACCTTTGGTGTACCGGCATGGGACTGGCCGGCATGATCCTGACGAAAGAGACTTATGTCATCCATCTCGGTTGCGCACTCATTGCCGTGCCGGTCCTGGTCGTCTCGAATGCGCTCGATCCGCTCCCTGACGCGCGACGAGCCAAACAAACCTGGGACTATTTCGATCTTGCCGTTGTTCTCGCGACCGGCATTGCCGTCGTGGTTTTCTTCTATTCGGGAACATTCTTTCACTGGAGCGGAGTCAAAGGTTTGTACCAAGCCTACACCGCCTGGTTTGCGACCGGGCACGAAGGCCACGGCCACGAAAAGCCGTGGCATTACTGGGTATCGAAGCTGATCGTGCGCTATGAGTGGCCCGTTCTCGCCGGTTTAATTCTCTGTTTGTCTTATCAGCGCTTCAAGAACGTCAGTCTGCGTTATCTCGCCATCTACGGCGTCGGCACTCTGATTGCTTACAGCATTGTCCAATATAAAACACCGTGGTGCATCGTCAGCTTTATCTGGCCCTTCTTGTTCATCTTCGGGGCAGCACTCTTAGTTATCCCTCTAAGATATCGTCTGACGACATATGTTATATCGGCGACCGTATTGTGTGCCTCCCTTGGATCGACAATTTGGCTCAATTACTTTCATTGCACGACGGACAGTGAGCCCTACGTTTATGTCCAGACTTACAACGACATTTATAAATTGACCGATCCTTTGTTCACACTCGTCCGGCGAAATCCAGTCTACTACCAGTTGACCGGACACATTATCCGCACCAGCGCCTATCCGCTGCCCTGGATGCTGGGTGATTTTCCGCATATCGGTTATTACGAGCAGGAGAACCTTCCCGCGAAGCTCGATGCCGCTTTTCTCCTCGTGCAGGAGGATCGAATCGCCGAGGTCGAATCGAAATTACATGAGGCTTATTACACCGAACCTTTGCGGATTCGTGCTTACCAGGACCTTTCGAAAGTGTATTTCAACGCCAAGATTTTCAAGGATATCTTCCCCGGCCGGCGACCCGAGTTCAAAGGCAAAGGGTCCGGTTAGAACATGGTGCGGTGGCGATGAAATGGCTTTCCGCCGGGGTGACTTTCGTCAACTTTTCGACCGTTTGCGGCCTGATTCTCGGGATGGTTGGCGGCGGCCTGACCTTCTCGATCGCGGCTATCTCTGTTTTATTCGGCGCGGCTATTGCAGCATATCTAAGAGCCTCGGACTCTTCTAAGCCTGATGTCTTAGAGTCGCCGAAAGCGGAAGCAAACCTTTTCCGCGACACGAGACGGCCACAGCCAGGCGGCGCGGATGTCGTGTTACGGCATTCTCTTTTCGCTAAATATCGGGATGTATGGAAGTGGATCTTGGCCGCGTGTTTCGCCATTTTCGCGCTTCGTTCCTTTTGCTGGCTGCTCTACATCGACGGCGACGAACTCAAAATCCAATCGCCCAACAATCTCGGCGATCTCGCGCTCCATATCACTTATATCAAAAATTTCGCGAACGGGGTTTCTTTCTGGCCGGACAATCCGATCTACGTCTTCAGCAAACTAAGATATCCGGCGGGCATGGATCTATTTAATGCCCTGCTTTGCTGTCTGCATGTCGATCTAACACGAGGCTTGGTCTGGACCGGACTATTGGCTTCGCTTGCGACCTTTTATGCTTTTTACCGCTGGGGCGGTCCATTTGCAGTGGCCGGTTTTCTCTTCAACGGCGGCATTGCCGGTTTCCAAATACTCAGCTCCTCCACCTTTCTTAAGTTCGTCGATTATCAAGGCGACAAAACCATCGCCTGGAAAAGCATTCCGCTCACAATGTTCGTGACGCAGCGCGGCTTGCTTTATGCGATCCCAGCAGGCCTGCTCCTGCTCTGGCATTGGCGAGAAAAATTCTGGGGGAGCGGAACACAAGATCGACATCGCGCGCCCCTGCCATTCTGGGTCGAGCTCTCCTTGTATGCTTCAATGCCACTTTTCCACGTGCACACTTTTCTCGC
>DMCG01000009.1:0-4277 GCA_003445855.1 Spartobacteria bacterium
GGCGTGTTCCCGCCGGAAAGCGCAATGCGAAACTCGTTGCGTTCCGCCAGCGACTTGCGGGCAAGATCGACAATGAAATTCACGGCGTCAGCCGCGAAATTTTTCGTGCGAATAATTTCGCGGCCCATGCATTCAAATCGCGCAATGCGACTGGCCGCGCTTTTCGAGGTAGCGCTGATGGTATTCTTCCGCGCGATAAAATTTCGGGGCCGGCTCAATTTGCGTCACGATCGGCCGGCGAAAACGTCCGCTCTTGTCGATCTTTTCTTTCGATGCTTGCGCCGCTGCCTTTTGCGCGGGCGAATGATAGAAGATCACGGAGCGATATTGCGTTCCGACGTCTGGCCCCTGGTGATTCAGAGTGGTCGGATTGTGGTTCGACCAAAAAATATCGAGAAGTTCATCGTAGCTAATCTGCGATGGATCGAATTCAACTTCGACAACTTCGGCGTGTCCCGTCTCGTCCGTGCAAACGTCCTCGTAAGTCGGGTTCTCCTTCGTTCCGCCGGCGTAACCCACCGTTGTCGAAGTTACGCCTTTCAGTTTGCGAAAAGTTTCTTCTACGCCCCAGAAGCAGCCCGCGCCAAATGTCGCCTTCTCTGTTGACATAAATGAATAATGGAATCGCAACGCGCGCCGCGCAACCAAGCGCAAACCGAATTGTAGGGCAAGCGCTCCGCTTGCCAATGTCTTCGTTCGGCAGGCGATGCGCCTGCCCTACAACTACATCACCATCCCGCCATCGACACAGAGCACCTGTCCGGTGATATAACTGGCTTCGTCGGAAGCAAGGAACGCGACCGCACTGGCAATGTCTTCGGACGTGCCGGTTTTGCCGAGCGGGATTTGTTTTTGAATGGTTTTCTTAATTTCCTCCGACAAGCCAGCCGTCATGTCTGTGGTGATAAACCCCGGCGCGACCGCGTTGACCGTGATGTTGCGGCTGGCAAGTTCGCGGGCGAGCGATTTGGTGAGACCAATCAGACCGGCCTTGCTCGCGGCGTAATTCGTTTGTCCAGCATTACCGATCAAACCGATCACGGAGCTGATGTTGATGATGCGACCGCTGCGTTGTTTGATCATCGCGCGCATGATCGCTTGTGTGAAATTAAATGCGCCGCGCAAGTTTGTGTTGATGACGGTGTCCCAATCTTCGATCGACATACGCATGGCGAGTCCGTCGCGCGTCACACCGGCGTTGTTCACGAGAATGTCGATCTTGCCGAAGTCTCCGAGAATCTGCGCACCCGCTTTTTGCACGGCGGCGTGATCGGCCACATCGACCGCGTAAGCTTTCGCGGAATCGGCGCGAGCAACGTTCAATTCTTCCGCCGTGCGCTTCGCGTTTTCTTCACTGCGACTCACACACGCCATCCGCGCGCCTTCACTCGCCAGCCGCACCGCAATTGCATGTCCGATCCCCCGCCCTGCGCCGGTGACGATCGCAACCTGATTTGCAAATCTCATCGCTAGATCGACATCCTGCGCTGTCGCGCAGGAAGCTGTCAACGATGCGATGGAGCACGTCGCCGTCGTAAACTATGACAAAGGGCATCCTTCTTAGGCGGGTGCAGTCGAAACCAGGGTCGGGGCTCGAACACGTTTCCGGCCAAGTGGTCATGCCCCTGCAATGGGCTCATCAGAGGCCCAACGTCCTCTAGAGGATGAAAACGGCTTTTTGATCTTTCTAGAGCCCACAGCGCGGCGCGCAATTCTACGGTGCGAGCGCGCACGGCCTCTTCAAAAGCAGCGCGTTGATTATCGAGCAGCCGTTGGAGACGGCGAGTCTCAAGCACGTTGCCGATGCGGAGGAGCACTTCGGCTTGGTCCAATGGCTTGAGCAGGAAATCGGTCGCGCCAGCGCGAAGAGCGCGCAATTTACTTTCCCCATATACATCTGCTGTGAGAACGATAATCGGCAAAAAGATTTCGCCTTCTGCAAAGCGGAGCGATTCGAGCACGGCAAAACCGTCAAGGTATGGCATCATCAGATCGAGGAGGATCAAGTCTGGCGCGAACGCCTCGCAAGTCTCGAGCGCGAGGCGAGAATCGGTAATCGACTTGAATCGCTGATATCCAGCTTCGGAAAGCATGGCTTCGAGGAGAGCGACATTTACGGGCTCATCGTCGATGATAAGAATCTTCATTTTAGCGAGCTGCGCTGAGTCACCTTGCCAACGGTTCAATGAGTTCATATTCTACGAGTAGTTTGGGCTAAATTGCTGATCGGGATTTAAGCGGCGGACGCACTTTTTTTCTGCTGGCAACAGCAGCCACAAAATCAGCGATGGTGTGGGTGAACGTGTGTTCGTAACCGAGCGGCCGATCCGGCGGCACACTCCTAGCTGCTTGCAGTCGAGCGCGCCGGTAATCATGAACAAACAAGTCATTGATGAACTTCTTTCCGCCATGATCCGCAGCGAAGACGACGTTTCCGATTTGCTCTTTACTGTGGGCAAGCCTCCATTCGTCGAGGCGCACGGCTGCCTGAGTGAGTTCCCGATCAAAACAGCGGCGCCTGTTTTTGGTTCGCAAGAAATCGATGAGCTCGCCGATCACATTATCAATGGCGATGAGCGCCTCAGGGCAGATCTCGCCAATTGCGGTTCATGCGATTGTAGTTACGCGCTCAATGACGTCGCCAGGTTTCGCGTTAACATTTTCAAGCAAAACGGCCGCCATGCGATTGTGATGCGAAAATTGCAATCGGAGATTCCCACGCTTGAGAAACTCGGATTGCCACCGGTTTTTCGCGAAATCATTAAGGAAAGAACAGGTATCGTCTTCGTCACGGGCGCTACTGGCAGCGGCAAGACAACCACCCTCGCCGCCATGCTCAACGAACTAAATCAAACGCAACAAATCCACATCGTCACACTCGAAGATCCGATTGAATTCTTGCATCCGCACCAGCGCGCCTTGTTCCATCAACGCGAGCTCGGGAAGGATTTCCCGGATTTTGCGCGCGGTCTTCGCGCGGCGCTGCGCCAGGCGCCCAGGGTCATCCTGGTTGGGGAAATTCGCGACCGAGAAACCATGGAGATCGCGATGACCGCGTCGGAAACCGGCCATCTCGTCTTTACCACACTTCACACCATCAATGCGGGTCAGACGATCAACCGCATTCTCGGCATGTTTAACAAAGATGAAGAACAACAACTGCGTCAGCGTCTCGCGGAGACTCTGCGCTACGTGGTTAGCCAACGGCTCGTGAGCAAAGTTGGCGGAGGACGGTTGCTCGTGACAGAGATCATGGGCAGCAGCCTGCGCACGCGTGAGACGCTTCTCTACGGCGAAAGCGAAAACCGCACCTTCCAAGAGATCATCGAGGCGGGCAGCACGCTAGCCTGGCACAGCTTCGATCAATCGCTGCTCAAAGCCTACGAAGCCGATCTCATTACCGAGGACACCACCATCATCTTTTGCACGCACAAAAACAAAATGCGCAGAGACATCGACATGCTGAAGAAACTCAGAAACCGGACGTTTGAAGCGCCATCCGGTCTGCGCATGCAAGACGCGATAAAAGGACCCGCGGCTTCGATTCCTTAAACTAGCAAATGAAAACAGACCGAGAATCATCCGCGGCAGCGGCACCGCCCGCGGACCATTTGACCCACGATTTTTGCCCGCAGCTCAATGCAATCATCGCATTCGCCGAGCGTCTCAAGATGAAGTACGAAAGCGATAAAAACGTTCAGCAGATTCTCAGCACGGCGCGCGAGTTGCTCGATGTGATTAATCGAGAATCGGCCAAACCTCGCGCTGGCGACGCTGCGGCACGATCGGGATCGGACGAGCGATGTGATGTGCTCTACATCGAAGATGACCCGGTAAACTTCGCCCTCGTCGAACAAATCTTGAAAACCCGGCCCGCGCTCAAGCTTCTACAAGCAACGTGCGGCGAGAATGGCGTTGCTTTGGCGCAATCGCACATCCCGCAATTAATTCTACTCGACCTCAATCTCCCGGATATCCACGGTTCCGACGTGCTGCGCCGTTTGCAGGAAGATGGTGCAACCGCGCGCATTCCAGTCGTTGTCATCAGCGCCGACGCGACCGCTAGTCAAATCGAGCGGCTTCTCGCTGCCGGTGCGCGAAATTACCTGACTAAACCTATCAGCGTTGAACCATTTCTCGCCGTTGTCGACGAGGTTCTGGAAGAAACCGTCCCGCGCGCTACTCAAACCGTCTACTAGGAACGTGATTGCACGCTGCGGGCGACGGCATCCAGCACACGTTGATTCTTCAGGCCGTCTTCGAAAGTTGGCTGGACG
>DMCG01000009.1:4589-6316 GCA_003445855.1 Spartobacteria bacterium
TGTGTTCGTAGCCGATGATGTGACCGGGCGGCCACCACTTGTCGATGTACGGATGAGCTGGTTCGGTCACGAGAATGTCGCGGAAACCTTGTCGATCTTTCGGGTCGCGGCCGTCGTAAAATTTCAATCGATTCATTTCTTCGAGATCAAAAAATAATGAGCCAGCGCTGCCGTTGATTTCGAGCGTGATTGAATTTTTGCAGCCGGGCGCGAAACGCGTTGCTTCGAGACTCGCGAGTGCGCCATTTTGAAATCGGCCGATCATCGTGACCGCGTCATCAACTGTAACTTTGCCTTTCTTGCGCGCTCCACGTAGAAGAGGTCGCCTTTTCACAAAAGTTTCCATTGTGCCGCAGACTTCGCGAAATTCGCCAACGAGATATCGGGCAAGATCGACAATGTGCGAAAACAAAAGCCAAAATTCAGGCTGCGAAAATTTTCAAAAACGCAACTTCGACTGCGAGTGCTTCCTGGATATTGCGGCCGAGATTTTCGCGCAATTCCTCCAAACGCCGAATCCGGCGCAGGACTTCCGTCGTGGTAAAGCGTTTCGCTACCGCCGCGGTTTCCTTTTTGGCCGCCGGCAAATCCCGGAGGGTCAAATCGCTGCTCGCACGCAGAACATCCGACCACCACTTGAACAAGGTTTCGATGAGCCCGGCGCGTCGCTGGATGTATAGGCTTTCGGTCAAAGCCTTATAATATTCGTCGCGCTCGTCGAGCCAGGCGCCGTCGGTGGAATTTCGGTAACGCGCTTCTTCGCTCTTCAGCGCATCCGCGGTTTGCGCCTTGATCTCGTCGCGAACTGAGATGAGCAAACGCTGGACGCCTTGGGCAAGCCGGTAGGCGTATTGAATGCTCCACGTCTGCTCGTTCGCCGCGTGTCCGAGCAAGTTTACCAACTCTGCTTCTTCAGCAGTAACGCGTTGCTCGTCGCTGGTCGCGAGCGGAATCGCAATGCAGCGCGAGACAATTGTATCGGGCAAGGCCTCGGGTAATGCGCTAAGCAGGAGCAGCAACGAATCTTTCGGCGGTTCTTCCAGCGTTTTGAGAAACGCGTTCGCGGCTTGCGGTTGAAGCCGATCGGCTTCGACAATAATGGCTACTTTGCGACAGCCTGCCGGGGCGCGCATTTGCAACGCATGTTCAAGCGCGCGCACTTGCTCGATGACAATGCGCCGGGATTTCGATTCAGGCTCGGCCACAGAAATTTCCCGCGCGCTCGCCGAAAAAACGTCGCCCGGCTTCGTGCCATTTACGAGATTGGCCAGCTCCGCGGCAAGCAGGCGTTTGCCGCTGCCGGGCGATCCAGAAATCAAATAGGCGTGCGCGAGCCGATTCTGCTCGTGGGCACGTCGCAAATATTCAAGCGCTGCGGTGTGCGAAAACGCCATCTTACGATTGCGGATTGCGGTTTGCGGATTGCGGATTCATCGCGAGCCCTGGGAAACGTGATGAAATCATTTCCCAAATTTCGATGTCGATCTTACCGGTCGGTTGCGCGCCATCCATCAGAACGATTCGATCTGGTTCGCGCGCGGCGAGCTGTCGGTACGCTTGGCGCACTTGCTCGTAAAACTCGGTCGACTGCTGCTCCATCCGGTCGGGTGTGCGAACAGTCCGCTGCATCCGCGATTGCGCCGTTGCGAGATCGATGTCGAGTATAAATGTGAGGTCGGGCCGACAATCGCCGACTGCGAAAGCGTTCAACTGCTCAACTATTTGTC
>DMCG01000101.1:0-2487 GCA_003445855.1 Spartobacteria bacterium
TCTACTCGTTAGGCTACATGCGCGATGACGCAGGCAAGTCCCGTTATTTCGCGGCGCTCTCCCTTTTCATGTTCACCATGTTTGGAATTGTCCTCGCCAACAATTTCGTGATGCTCTTCATCTTCTGGGAGCTGGTTGGCTTTACCTCATATGTGCTGATCGGCCATTGGTTCGAACGCGATGCCGCGGCCGATGCGGGGAAGAAAGCATTCATCACCAATCGCATCGGCGATTTCGGTTTCATGCTCGGCATCCTCATGATCTGGACGTCGACCGGGTCGGTCGTTTTTGCCGAGATCGCCCCCCGATTGTCGATCTTAGCGAGTCATCCGGCGTTTCTGACAATCGCCGCACTTTTGATTTTCTGCGGCGCGGTGGGGAAATCGGCGCAGTTCCCGCTGCACGTCTGGCTGCCGGATGCGATGGAAGGTCCAACGCCTATTTCCGCGCTGATTCATGCCGCGACGATGGTCGCAGCCGGGGTTTACATGTTGGTCCGCGTCGGATTCATCATTCAAACGTCGCACACCGCGCTCCTGGTCATTGCCTGGATCGGCACAATCACCGCGCTCATGGCTGCATTGATTGCGACGCAGCAAAACGACATCAAGCGCATCCTGGCTTACTCAACACTTTCACAACTTGGCTACATGGTCATGGCAGTCGGACTGTCATCGAACAACGCGGCGATCTATCACCTTTTCACGCATGCGTTTTTCAAAGCGCTGCTCTTTCTCGCGGCCGGTTCGGTCATCGTCGCGCTCCATCACGAGCAGGACATTTGGGAAATGGGCGGTCTGGGCCGCAATCTTACCATCACATTTGTCACGTTTCTGGTCGGCGCCCTCGCGCTCATGGGCTGTCCGCCGTTCAGCGGATTTTTTAGCAAGGACGCGATTCTGGCACTCGCCTACGAGCACAACATGTCGATCTTTGTGCTGGCTCTTGGCACCGCGTTGCTGACCGCGTTCTACATCACGCGCTTGCTCGTGGTTGTTTTTCTTGGATATCCGCGAAGCCATGCCGCACGCGTGAGTAAAGAATCACCCTTTGTGATGGTCGGGCCGTTAATCGTGCTGGCGTTGTTCGTTATCGCTGGCGGATCTGCTTCTTTCAGCCGGCGGTTCATTGTGATTCCGCAGGAAAAGGGACTTTTCAGCGGCGTTGCCCTGTTGGCGATGAGCGCGTTGGTTCTTGGCGCCGGCCTCGCCATCGCGTTTTACAAGGGTCATGCGAGCGAAACGTTCGATGTCGATCTTTTCCGGCGGCGCTTTTACTTCGACGAGTTTTATCGCTGGTTGATCGATTGGACGCAGGAACTTCTCGCGCGCATCTCCGCCTTCTTTGATCGATGGATTATTGATGCTGGAGCCGTGCGCGGGGCGAGTGGCGGAACGTGGGGAATCGGCTCGCTGCTGCGCTTGCTTCAGGTGGGAAATCTGCAGGCTTATTCATTCCTCTTCGGTTTAGGAATCGTCGCCCTCATCTATTTCGCCGTTTTCCGCTGATGCTTCTGTTCATCATTTTCTGCCCGATCATTGCGGCCATTTTGATTATGGCCGGCGCACCCGCACGAAAGACGGCGTTGGTCGCATCGATCTTCATGTTTGTCATGACGTTGCTCGCCTTCACTTTGTTTGAACGAGGCCAACGCGGTTTTCAGTATGTCAGTTCGTTCACAATCTCCGCGGACTGGGGACTCAATTTCACGGTCGGGCTCGACGGCCTGAGCCTGATCATGGTCCTGCTGGCCGCGATCGTCACGCTGGCGGCCGTTTGGTTCACTGGCAAGATCGACAAGTATGAAAACGCGTTCTACGCCTGTCTTCTGCTCATCTCCGGCGGCGCGCTCGGCGCATTCGCTTCGCTCGATTTATTTTTCTTTTATGCGTTTCACGAGCTCGCGCTCATCCCGACCTTTTTGTTAATCGGAATCTGGGGCAGCGGGAACCGAAGCGCGGCGGCTTGGAAAATCACGATCTATCTCGCGCTCGGAAGTTTCATTTTGCTCATCGGTTTGATCTTGCTTTATCAGAGTGTTCCAGTCGCATCGCGCAGCTTCGACATTCGCGCGTTACAGGCAGCGGCCGCGACGGGACAGATCGGCGCCGAGGCGCAGCGCCATATTTATTTGCTCCTGCTCATCGGTTTCGGAATTCTTGTCTCGCTCTTCCCGTTTCATAGCTGGGCGCCAGAAGCTTACGCATCCGCGCCAGCACCGGCGGCGATGTTGCACGCGGGCGTGCTAAAAAAATTTGGGCTTTATGGTTTGCTGCGTTTGGCCGTGCCGCTCCTTCCGGAGGGTGCGCGTTACTGGACCGGTCTGCTCGTCGTATTGTTGCTCGGAAACATCATTTACATCGGGCTCGTCACAATCGCGCAGAAGCGGCTCGATTGGATGCTTGGTTACTCGAGCGTCATGCACATGGGTTACATCTTTCTCGGGATTGCCAGCGCAAATATTCTCGGGACGAGCGGCGCAGCCAT
>DMCG01000101.1:2581-4227 GCA_003445855.1 Spartobacteria bacterium
GGGCTTTGGGGTGTGGTGATCTCGGCGGTTTACATGCTGCGGGCGTATCGCAAAGTCTTTATGGGAACACTCGGCGAGCGCTGCAGTAATCTTGTCGATCTTCACCGCAGCTTGCGCCTGCCCGTGACGCTGTTGGTGGCCGCGCTTCTTTGGTTCGGATTTTTTCCGCAATCATTCGTGCGAATNNGGCACCTTGCTCTTCGACGATCTCGGCGGCCTCGGCAAAGTGATGCCCTTTGCCGGACTCGCCTTCGGCCTTGGCGCCTTTGCAGCGATTGGTCTTCCCGGCTTCGCTAATTTCGCCGCCGAAGTGATGATTTTTTTTGGCGCGTTCCAAAACGGCTGGGAAATCGAACGTTTCCACATTTTTCAGATCGCCACCGTGCTCGGGCTTTGGGGTGTGGTGATCTCGGCGGTTTACATGCTGCGGGCGTATCGCAAAGTCTTTATGGGAACACTCGGCGAGCGCTGCAATAATCTTGTCGATCTTCATCGCAGCTTGCGCGTGGCAGTAACGCTGCTCGTGGCCGCGCTTCTCTGGTTCGGATTTTTTCCGCAATCATTCGTGCGAATCATCGCACCGGCGTTCCCGAGTTATTTCAGCGACAATCGACCACCATGATTCCCGTGCGCAATCTCGAGATCGCCGTGCTCGTTCTGGGCATGGTGATTCTGTTGTTCGAAGCCTTTGTTGAGCGCATCGACAAGCGGACCCTGGCGTTCGCTGCAATCGGCGCGCTCACTGCAGTGTTGATCGGCACCTGGTTTCTCGAACCAGGTCCTGCGCTTGAGTCTGCGACCGGGTTTTGGAGTTTTTACACGGCCGACCCATTGTCGATCTTCTTCAAACGCTTCGCACTGCTCACCACCATCGTAGTTCTCATTATGATGATTGATTACGCTCCCGTCGTGCGCAGTTCCGCTGGCGCGACGACTCAATCAGGTCTCGGAGAATTTTTCGCCCTGCCGATTTTTACCTGCGCCGGGCTTATGTACATCGTCTCGGCAATCGATTTCGTGATGATTTTCGTTTCGATCGAGCTCGTCACCATTTCGTTTTACGTGCTCGTCAGTTTTACGCGGCGCAATCCAACGACACTTGAAGCAGGAGTAAAATATCTGGTGCTAAGCGCCCTCTCCACGGCTTTTCTCGTTTACGGAATCACCTGGATTTTCGGAGTAACTGGCGAAACAAATTTACAGCGCATCACCGCGGCGTTCGCCAATCCTGAGATCGAGCGCGGCGGCGCGCTCTTTGGTGCGGTGCTCGTTCTGGTTGGTCTTGGCTTCAAGATCGCGGCGGTGCCGTTTCACATTTGGGTGCCGGATGTTTACCAAGGCGCACCGACGCCAGTGACCGCGTATCTTTCGGTCGGATCAAAGGCGGCCGGCTTTGTCGTGCTCCTGCGCGTGCTGCGCCCGTTCATGATGCTGCCGCAAATGCAACGTTTGCTTGTGCTGATCGCACTGCTCACCGTGGTCTACGGCAATCTCGCCGCACTGCCGCAAAGCAACTTGAAGCGTCTGCTCGCTTATTCGAGTATCGCGCATGCCGGTTATCTGCTCATCGGCGTCGCATGCCTGGCGGGACCGGCCGTGACCTTTTATCTCGTTGCCTATTTGCTCATGACTTTGCTTAGTTTCGC
>DMCG01000010.1:0-2185 GCA_003445855.1 Spartobacteria bacterium
TCGGCGAAAGCGCTGCGTGTGTTTGGAAATTCGGCCAGCTCTTTCTCGATCTGCACAGCGAGCTTTTGGATTTCGCCCAGGTCGGGGCCAAAAACTTTCACCCCGAGCACAGTACGAAAACCGGTGGTGAGCATTTCGGTGCGCGTCTGGATCGGCATCCAGAAAATGTTCGCCATGCCAGGCGTTTTGATGTTGGCGTTGACTTCGGCGAGCAGCTTGTCCCACGTCATCCCCTTGCGCCATTGGTCTGGCGGTTTGAGTGCGACGATCGTCTCGAACATCGAGAGCGGGGCAGGATCGGTCGGCGTTTCGGCCTGGCCCGCTTTTCCAAACACGGTCACCGCCTCGGGAATTTTTTTCAGTTGTCGATCTTGAATCTGAAGAATCTTGGTCGCTTCGGTGATAGACATGCCGGGCACCGCGGTTGGCATGTAGAGGAGAGTCCCTTCGTTGAGCGGCGGCATGAATTCGCTGCCCAGCCGGCTGTACGGAAAAATGGTGAGCAAAAGAATGACCAGCGCAGCAATGAGCGTGAACACGCGATAGCGCAGGACGAAATTGACGAAGGGTTGATACGCTCCAATCAAAAATCGGTTCACTGGATTTTTGATTTCGGGCACGATCTTGCCACGGATAAGCCACACCATCAGCACCGGCACGAGTGTCAGGCCAAGGAACGAAGCGAAAAACATCGAGAATGTTTTGGTGAAGGCGAGCGGCTTGAATAGGCGGCCTTCCTGTGCGGTGAGCGAGAACACCGGCACGAAGCTGACGGTGATCACGAGCAGGGCGAAAAAGAGCGCGCGGCCGACGCCTTTCGCGGCGGTGATGATCACTCTTGCGCGCTCAACGTTGTTTGGCTCGCGGCCATGCTCTTCGCGAAAATGCTCGAGCGCCTTGTGCGCGTTTTCGATCATGATAATCGCCGAATCGACCATCGCGCCGATGGCAATCGCAATGCCGCCGAGCGACATGATGTTGCTCGTGAGATGCATGTAAAACATCGGCACGAACGAAAGCAGGATTGCGATCGGCAGCGTGATGATCGCAACGAGCGCGGAACGCACGTGCCAGAGAAAAACAATGCAGACGAGCGCCACGACAATGCTTTCCTCGATCAACTTCTCGCGCAGCGTCGCGATGGCGCGCTTGATCAAATCGCTGCGATCATAAGTCGGCACGATGCGCACGCCTTCGGGCAGCGACGATTTGATTTCCTCGATTTTCTTTTTCACGCCATCGATGACACGCAACGCGTTTTCGCCGTAACGCATGACGACGATGCCGCCGACGACTTCGCCGCGGCCGTCGAGCTCGGCAACGCCGCGCCGGATGTCGCCGCCAAGATGCACGGTGGCGATGTTTTTTACGTAAACGGGTGTGCCGTTCTCGACTTTGAGGACAATGTTTTCGATGTCCTCGATTTTTTTGATGTAGCCGCGCCCACGGATGAAATACTCAGTCGTCGCGACTTCGAAAATGCGGCCGCCGACATCGGCGTTGCTCATCTTGATCGCGTTGACGACCTCGCTGAGCGGAATCTTGTAAGCGACGAGGGCGTTTGGATCGAGATCGACCTGGTATTGCTTCACGAAACCGCCGACCGGCGCGACTTCCGAGACGCCTTTCACGGACGCGAGCGCGTAGCGGAGATTCCAATCCTGAATCGAACGCAGCTCGGCTAGGTCATGTTTACCGCTGTCATCAACGAGCGCGTATTCGTAAACCCAGCCGACGCCCGTGGCATCGGGACCGATCACCGGATTAACTCCCTCAGGCAGCGAGCCGCGGACCGAATTCAAATATTCGATCACGCGCGAGCGCGCCCAATAAATATCGGTGCCGTCCTGGAAAATGACGTAGATGAACGATTTGCCGAACATCGATTCGCCGCGGACGAATTTCACTTTTGGCGCGGCAATGAAAGTGGTGGAAATGGGATAAGTGATCTGGTCTTCGACCAAATCTGGCGAGCGGCCTTCCCACTCGGTGTAAACGATTACCTGCACGTCGCTCAGGTCAGGAATCGCGTCGAGCGGCGTGTGGCTCAGCCCGTAAATGCCGCCGGCGACAGCGAAAATCGTGAAAATGACAACGAGAAATTTGTTCTTCGCGCTCGCCTCGATGATGCGCTCGATGAACGGGCCGCGTCCCGGCTCGGCCGCCCTCTCGTGCTGCGGAGTTG
>DMCG01000010.1:2498-7173 GCA_003445855.1 Spartobacteria bacterium
CTCAAACTCCTTCAGTGCGCCTTGCACTTTTGATTCGGCGTCGATCAGAAAGTTCGCGCTGGAGACAACACGCTCGCCCTCCTGTAGGCCGCTTTGCACCTCGTAGATGTCGCCATATTTCGTGCCTAGCTGCACAATGCGCGGCTCGAGTTTTCCTTCCCCTTTATCGACGAAGACGACGTTGCGCGTACCGGTCGGCATGACGGCGCTGACGGGGACGGTGAGCGCCTCGCCCATGTCCATCGCCAGTTCGGCATTCACGTACATGCCGGGGCGCAGCTTGAAATCCGCGTTCGGAATGTCGATTCGCACTTTGGCGGTGCGTTTCGTTTCGTCGATGAACGGATTGATCAGCGCGATCGTGCCGTCGAAGTTTTGGCCGGGATAGGACTTCGCCGTGACCGCGATTTTTTGACCCGCTTGCAACATCGACAATTCGTTTTCGTAAAATTCCGCCCAGACCCAAACAACCGAGAGATCGGC
Source organism: Spartobacteria bacterium (assembly GCA_003445855.1). Lineage (GTDB taxonomy): Bacteria > Verrucomicrobiota > Verrucomicrobiia > Chthoniobacterales > UBA10450 > UBA10450. Next base: position 2,982 of record DMCG01000010.1, read on the forward strand.
AATGTCGATCAATTGATCGCCGCTTTTTACACTTGCGCCCTGACGCGCGCGAACTTCCTGGACAACGCCGCGAAAGGGCGAACGAAGCGTCAGCGCCTCGCTCGGCTGACGCTTTTGTTCGATCTCACCGATCTGTTCGTCGGTGATATTCCATTGACGGAGGCGCGATTCCGCCGATGCAATCAATCGCTCCGGCGTGGCGCGCGCTTCTTTCGATCTTGCTTCGTCGCGCATGCGAAGAAGCATGACCAGTTCGCGTTCGGTCGTGAGCAGATCCGGACTGTAGATCGACATGAGCGGCGCGTCTTTATCGACGAGTTGCCCGGCGGACGGGACGAACAATTCTTGCACGTAACCGTCCACGCGCGCGACGAACGCCCAGTGACGTTGTAAGTCCGTATCGACGTTGCCGACCGCGCGAATGGTGTGACGCAGCGGTGCGCGCTTCACTGTTGCGTAGGTGACACCGATTTGTTGCTGTCGCTCAACTGACACGACGAATTCGTGTGACGGTGAGCCGCTCATTTGGTTGCCACTCGGCATTCCAGGCATGCCTTGCATACTTCCTGCACTCGGCGGCGCCGATGCAGCTGGAGAAGCGCCGGAATCTTTTTTCATCACCGGCACGAGACCCATTCCGCAAATCGGACATTTACCGGGCGCTTCCGCGTGCACGGAAGGATGCATCGTGCAGGTGTAATAATCGACGTCCGGCGGCTTCGTTGGTTTGCTGGATTTTGAGCACCCGGGATTGATGAGCAGCACCGCGAGCACAAACAACTTGAGTGATATCGATTTCATTTAGTTTCCTTTGTTTTGGTTGCGGGAAAAAGATTGAGATCGGCGCCGACCACGGCTTCGAGTTCGGCCAGCGCCGCGTGGTAATCGGCGAGGTGCTGTTGTGCCGTCGCTTCGAGATCGCGCAGATTGCGTTGCGCCGTAATCCATTCGAGAAAACTGGCTTTGCCGGTTTCGTAGGAAAACTGGTTGGCTTCGAACGCCTGCCGCGCCTGCGGCACGAGTTTGTCTCGGAAAAGATCGACATGATGTTTCAGTGTGTGGACTTTTTCCAGCGCGTCGCGCAGCGCGCCGAGCGACTCCGCGTTTGTGCGCTCAAAACCGTGCTGAGCAGCAGCAAGGTTTTCCTTCGCTTCACGAACAGCCGCCGAGTATTTGCGGGGATTTACCCACGGCACGGTAAAGGAAATTCCGGCGTCGAGTTCGCTGGCAGCTTGCGCGCTATCATTGTAACGCTGCGCCTGAACTGTGACGGCTGGATCCGGAATCCAATTTCGACGCGATAACTCCACTCGCGACTTCTCCATGTCGATCTTGGCCTGCGCGATTTTGATTTCCGGACGATTGACGAGGGTCAGCGCCCGCGCCTGTTCCATCGAGACGTTGCGCGAATTGATTTTCGTTTCTTCCGGCTGGCCAAGCGGCGCGAAGGCGTCGCGATTCATCAGAACGTTGAGCTGCGATTGTTCCGCCGAAATATTTCGCAGGATGTCCTGCTCGGACTCGAGCAGCTTGCTCGCTTCCACCTCGGCCGCGAGCGGCTCGGCCGCGTTGGACTTTCCGACTTCGTAACGGGACCGGCTGACTTCGGCGATCTGACGCAACGAAACGAGATTTTTTCGATTCAATTCCAGTTGTGCATGCGCGTTGATCAATCGGAAGTAGGAAGCGCGCGTTTTCGCCAGCACGTCCAATTGCTCGCGGCGCGCCTGCTCAAAGGCCGCGACTGCGTCCGCCGCAGCGATCCGCGCCCGCGCAAGATTTTTTCCCGTGATCGGGATGACTTGCTCGACAGAGAGCATCTGGTCGGTGAATGCGTTAGGCGCAATATCGACAAAGCGCGCCGCGCGCGAACTGCCGCTGACTTTGAGATCGTCCCACGCGGATTCCTGGATAACGCGCGCTTTCGCCGCGGCCCATTTTTTCAGCGCCTGCTGGATCGCGGGATTATTCGCCAGCACCACGCTCGTCATCTCGCGCAACGAAATACGCGGGCCTGGAGCTTCGGTTCCGGCCTCGCCGGAGTCCTCAGCTCGAATAATTGAAGTTAAAACTAAATAAAAAAGTAATCGGTAAATTGTTTTCATCTGTCCGGAAGAGGGTTTGAACTCGTGACGTGCCGGTAAATGGGCACACCGCAGGTGTCAGGCTCTTCGGATCAGATGAGGCGAATGCAGATGAGCGCGAGCGGCGTCGGCGAATGCGCGACGCACTCCGCACTGAAGAAAACGGGCGAGTCTATCGCAGCTTGATTTGGCACTGCCACTGCGACCGTTGAAGCAAGAGTCGCAACGTTCGGCTGATTGGAACCAGACTTAGCGAACGGTTGCACCGGTGGCGCAGTGTTTTTTTGTGATGTTTCGCAGCAGGTTTTATTCGTACAGCATCCCGGGTCGCATGCCTTTTCACTCGGTGCATTCGACAGTATGCATGGAACCGCCGAAAGTCGCATTGGCGCGACCAAAAGCGCGATCGCGAGCGTCACCGACATGCTGATCTTGCTGAGCATCACACCGTTTTATAGCACGATCAGGGCCGAGCGTCGAACTGATTGGTCTCATCCTTCGCCTTCAAGCCAACATTTACAGCGCAAACGTCAGTGTTAGATTCCCGCCGTCGAGGTAAGCCCGACGCGCAAAATGGAACAAAACCCACCACCGTTTCCGTCACCGGAAGAATTGAAGGCGAAGATTACCGAGTTCATGAAATCGAACTTCGGCGATCGCGTCTCGGTCGCGACTTTCACTCAGCCGGAGCCGGCCGAAGCCGGCGTCGAGGAAAAGCCGGACAAGATCGACAATGAAGAATTCGTCTTCAATTTTTTGCCGCGCGACATCAAAGCGCATCTCGACCGGTTTGTCATCAAGCAGGATGAAGCGAAAAAGGTGCTCTCGATCGCGGTGTGCGATCATTACAACCACGCCAATTATCTGCGCCGGCTGGAGAAGGAAGATCCGGGGCGGGCCGAAGAGACCGAGTACGCGAAGCAGAATGTGATTTTGGTGGGTCCCACCGGCGTCGGCAAAACCTATCTCATCAAGCACATCGCCGATTTGATCAAAGTACCGTTTGTGAAAGCGGACGCGACCAAGTTCAGTGAGACTGGTTATGTAGGTGGCGATGTGGAAGATCTGGTGCGGGAGCTCGTGCACAAAGCAGATGGCGACGTCAATCTCGCCCAATTCGGTATCATTTACATCGACGAGATCGACAAAATTGCCGCCGCCGGAAATTTGATTGGGCGCGACGTGAGCGGACGCGGTGTGCAGACCACGTTGCTCAAGTTGATGGAAGAAACCGAGGTGCCAGTGCGAAGCATGAACGATCTGCAGGCGCAATTGCAGGCCGCCTTCGAATTCCAGAAGCGCGGCAAGGCAAAACGCGAAATCATCAACACGCGTCACATTCTTTTTGTCGTGAGCGGCGCGTTCGAGCGCTTGAAACAGCAGGTTTCGCGGCGCGTTCAGCATGGCCAGATCGGATTCAGCGCCGAGCCTGTCCAGGTGATGGACAACGAATTATTTCAGCACGTCACGACGCAGGATTTCGTGGAGTACGGATTTGAGCCGGAATTCATCGGACGGTTGCCGGTGCGTGTGGTCTGCGAAGAGCTCGACGCTGATGATCTCTACAAGATCATGAAGTTTTCCGAGGGCAGCCTCCTGCGACAATACGAACGCGCGTTTCGCGCGTACGGTATCGAGATCAGTTTCGACGACGAGGCGTTGCGGCCCATGGCGGAAGCGGCGGCGCGAGAAAAAACCGGCGCGCGCGGCTTGCTGACAGTGTTTGAGAAACTGTTCCGCGATTATAAATATTATCTCGCGGGCTCTGGGCTGAGCCAGTTACGCGTCTCGGCTGAACTGGTGCGCGAACCAAAGCGCGTTCTCGACCGCCTGATGGCCGAAGGCCATAAGCACGAAGCGAAGGTGCTCGAGGTGAGCGCGCGTCAATTTGCCGATAAATTCAAGCGTGAACATGGACTCGAAATTGTGTTCAATGATGCGGCGATCCACCGTTTGATCGAGCGCGCGCAGATGGAACGGATGACGATAGCGGATCTGTGCGCCCATTTGTTCAAGGATTATCAGTTCGGGCTAAGTCTCATCTCCAAAAACACCGGCCAGAAAAAGTTTTTGCTGGATGCTGCGGCGGTGGATGCTCCGGACAAATT
>DMCG01000010.1:7459-8806 GCA_003445855.1 Spartobacteria bacterium
TAGTTTGTCGATGAAACGTTCTCTTGTCGCAACGCTGATAATTGGTTTCCTCGTCGCTGGAATCATCGGTGCGCTGCACGCGAGCGGACTTTTGCTGCATTTGGAGCGGCCAATTGCGGAATTCATCTCACATCATGGCGGGACTACGAAATCGGTGGGCGACAAATGGCAGTATCTTTTCGTTGCACTCCTGTCCTTCGGTGTCGCGGGTTTGACTTTAACAAGTTCTCGTTGTGGCCGCGTGGGATGGCTGGTGCTTGCATTGTTGATCGAGTTGCTGGTTTTTTTCTGGATTTGCTTGCTCTATCGTGTGTTTTTCCAACCGCTGCCTTCGATCTTCGCGGTTGTGCTTGCCTTTATCGCCGCTGAGCGATCGGTCGCGATTGCCACACGCAGCCGGTCTGGCCTGGCCAAATCGTTCTTCGCAGGAAGATTGTCGAAGGAACAAGTTGATCGCGTGATAGCGGGTGAGCTCCCCCTCGAGACAGAAGCCAGGACTTACGAAGCCACCGTCGTCGTCTGCGATATCGCCAATAAATACGATCTCGCCGAGGACTCCAATCCTGCCGCTTTTGCTGAGACGACGGAGAAGTTCATTCGTCGCACGACTGAACTTTTTCTGGAAGCTGGCGGTTATATAGAGGCGGCCGATGGCGAGGGCGTGGTCGCCATTTTTGGATTTCCTGATGGCAATGCCGGGCATGCTGATAAAGCCGTGCGCGTCACCCTCGGTCTGGTGCAGGCCTTTCACGATTCGCGCCAGCAGAATAACGGAGAACTTTTTGGAAACTGCGACGTGCATCTCGGCATCAGCTCCGGCACGATGATTGTGGCGCCACTGAAGGATGGGCAACGCCCGGGACTCTTGACCAGCGGTGAGCCGGTCGAGCTCGCGCGCCGGTTCTGTGTCGCGAATCGTTTTTATGGGTCCCGCATCTTGATCGGCCCGCGCACCTTTGAGCTCACGAGCAAGGCAATTGTCGCGCGCCCGATCGATTTTCTCAGCGGCGTAAATTCACAGGAGCGGCATGAGATTTACGAGCCGCTTTGGCTGGCGGCAGATGCCAAACCGGAGCATCTCGCGCGGCGCGACTTTTTTTGGAACGGGGTCATGCTTTATCGAGAAAAACGCTGGGTCGAAGCCTACACGGAATTCCAAAAAGCGCGCGGTCCGGACGCAGAGAACGATACGCCGCTGCAATTGTATTTGCGCCGGCTCGAGCCGCTCGCTTTGCATTTGGCGGAAACGCCCTCCGGTTAACCAGCGCGCGTTTTGAGAAAGACCGAATACCCGGCCGCGCTCCGGGATTTGATTGCGCAACTGCGGACGATGCCGGGGGTTGGACC